>PWEU01000107.1 GCA_003554005.1 Nitriliruptoraceae bacterium | reverse complement strand
CTCCGGGGGCTGCGGGAGCGGGCATCGAGGTCAGCGCCCGGTTCTCGACCCGGATCCGCACCGCCAGCAACCCCGCGTTGCAGACCGTGAACACGAGGGCCGTGATCCAGGCCGAGTGGACGAGCGGCAGCGCGAAGCCCTCGATGACGACGGCGACGTAGTTGGGGTGGGACAGGAAGCGGTACGGGCCGCTGGTGACCCGCGGCAGCCCGGGTGCGACGATCACCCGGGTGTTCCACTGCCGGCCGAGCGTGGTGATGCACCACCAGCGAAGCGCTTGGGAGGCCAGCACCAGCGCGAGCATCGTCCATCCCAGCGCCGGCACGAACGCGGGTCGCCGCAGCCACACCTCGACCAGCGCGCCGACCAGCAGCCCCGTGTGCAGCACCACCATCACGACGTAGTGCCGTCGTCCCGACTCCACACCGCCCCGCGCGAAGCTCCACGCCGCGTTGCGCTTGGACACCACCAGCTCGGCGAGCCGCTCCAGGGCGACAGCGACGATCAGCCACGTGAACCACATCATGCGGCCCGCTCCGGTGCCCGAAGCAGGACGAGTTCGGAACAGAAACCGGGCCCCATGGCCAGCATCAGCCCGTAGGAGCCTGGCCGCGGCGGGCGCTCGGCGAGGGTGTCGGCCAGCACGTGCAGCACCGACGCCGAGGACAGGTTGCCGATCCGGGCCAGGGAGTCCCAGGTCACCTGCAGGGCATCGGGCTCGAGTCCGAGGGTCTCCTGCAGGGCCTCCAGCACCTTCGGGCCTCCCGGATGCGCGACGTACCACTCGATGTCGTCCTGCGTCAGCCCGTAGTCGGTGAGGAACGCGTGGACATCCTCGCCGACGTAGGTGTGGACCAGCTTCGGCACGGAGCTGTCGAGCACGATCTTCAGCCCGGTCGTTCCGACATCCCAGCCCATCGCCCGTTCGGAGTCGGGGGAGAGGCGGCTGCGTGCGCCGAGGACGTCGGGTTGCGCAACGGCGGGCGCGTCGTCGAGTTCCCGAGCCCGGTTGGCGCCGACGGCCACGACGGCCGCCGCACCGTCGCCGAACAGCCCGCTGGCCACCAGGTTGGCCATCGAGGTGTCGTCGCGCTGCAACGTCAGCGAGCACAGCTCGACCGCCATGAGCACCACCACGCCGTCGGGATGGCCGCGGAGGTGGTCCTGCAGTCGAGCCACGCCGGCGGCGCCGGCGACGCAGCCAAGCCCCACCAGCGGCAGGCGGACCACGTCCGAGCGCATCCCTAGCAGGGTGGCGACGCGCGCATCGAGGGAGGGGACGGCCAGCCCGGTGACGGTCGCGGACACGATGAGATCGACGTCCTGCGGGGTGAGGTCGACGGCCTTGAGCGCATCGGTGACGGCCCGTGCGCCGAGCTCGACGGCGACGTCGATGAAGGCGTTGTTGGCCTCGGTGAAGTCGGCCAGCTGCCCGTACCGCTCCAGCGGCAGTGCCAGGTGCCGCGTCTGGACGCGGGCGTTGGCGTGCAGACGCCGTACGACCCGCTCGTCGACCGCGCTCCGCAGCAGGCCGTGCGTGAAGGTGTGGGTGATCTCCTCCTGGGTGTACCGGTGCTCGGGGAGCACCCCCTGGACGCTCACGATCCGCATGCTGGTGTCTTCTCGATGTCATCGTGGGGTCGTGGGATGCGCCGGGTCCGGATGCCACTCGCCAGCTCACGCACGAGGCCACGGACCGTGGTGGTCGTGATCCGGCCTCGAGCCAGCCCGAGTTCGACCAGGTCGTCGAAGACGCGTCGGTCGGCGCTGGATGCGCGCAGTCCGGCGTCGATCACCGCGCCGTGCCGGCAGAGCCACGCGGCTGCCGCCACGTGGCGCAGGTGACCGGCGAGCAGCCGCCTGGTGGCCCTGGCGTGACGTTCGCCGGCGGTCTCGGGGGCACCCGCGACCACGGCCTCGGCGGCGGCTCGTCCGGCAGCGAGCCCGGTGGCGACGGCGTAGTAGATGCCCTCGCCGGTCATCGGGTTCACCAGCCCGGCGGCATCGCCGGCCAACACGACCCGTCCGGCAGGTACCCGCCAGCGTCCCGTCGACAGGGGCAGCTGGTAGCCCTTCCAGTTGGTGCCGCCGTCGGTCGCCCCCGGCAGCAGGGTGTCGAGCCGCTCCAGCATCTGGGTCCTTGTGGAGCGGTCGTTCGGCTGACCCAGCAACTCGCCGTACCCGACGTTGGAGAGCCCGTCGCCACGGTCGAAGGACCACGCGTACGCCGGCTGCCGGGCCGTGTCGTAGACGATGACCTGCGCGTTGGCACGGTCCGAAGGGGTGGGGGAGTAGCCGCGGAGCGCGACCGCCATGGGCCCCGGGGCCATGCCCAGCGACCGTCGGACGATCGAGTGCGCGCCGTCCGCGCCGACGACCGTGCGTGCCTCCACCTCGCCGTCCAGCACGACCGGGGAACCCTGCGAGAGCTCGCCGACGCGGTGCTGCACCAGCGTCGCACCGGCTGCCTGCGCTGCTTCGACCAGCCGCAGGTCGAAGGTGGTGCGCGGGATCACCCAGGTCGGTCGCACCATCTCGCGGTCGACGCCGAACGAGCCTCGCTCCAGGCGCAGCCGAGGTACCGGCACATGCCCGTCGACGATCCCGGTGACGCCGGCGCCGACGAGGAGATCGATGACCTGCGGGGCGATGCCGTCGCCGCAGGACTTGTCGCGCGGGAACTCGGCGCGGTCGAGCAGCGCCACCCGCAGCGACGGGTCGACGCGGAGCGCGCCGATCGCTGTGGCGGAACCGGCTGGTCCGGAGCCCACGATCGCCAGGTCCCATGCGGTCATGCGCGCACCACCGCGAGCAGCCCGACGTCGACCAGGGCGATCGTGATCGCAGCGTAGAAGGGCGCTCTGCCGCGACCGAACAGCGCGAGAGCGCCGAGCGCGACCACGGCGGCCAGGACCGTCCAGGCCCAGGTGGCCGGCGCACCGGCGGGGCCGAGCACCGCGAGCGCCGAAGCCAGGAGCAGCAAGGCCGTGGCGATGAGCCGACTCCAGAAGGCGCCCAACCGGTGCGGGAGCCCGCGCACCGCGGTGGCCGCGTCGTCCTCGAGGTCGGGCAGCGTGTTGAGGAAGTGCGCTGCGACCCCGAGCGTGGCTGCGGCGCCGGCCATCCACATCGGTGGCCACCGGGACGGGCTGTTCGCCAGGCTGACGACGGCGGGCAGGGAACCGAACGCCACGGCGTAGGGAAGCCACGACCAGGGCGTCGCCTTGCAGGAGAGGTTGTACAGGTGCCCGAAGGCGACGACGAGCAACAGGGGGGTTGCCCCGCTGCGCCAGCCGGCGAGCAACGACAGCGCCACGCAGGCCGCGGCCGCGACGAGCAGCCATCGCCGCACGAAGGACGGTGTCAGGTCACCGTTCGCCAGCGGCTTGTCGGAGCGACCGACCTCGCGGTCCCGATCGACGTCGAGCAGGTCGTTGCCCCAACCGATGGTCAACTGGCCGGTGAACACGGCCAGCGTGACGACGAGGCCTTGACCTGCGGGGAGGCCGAGAGCGAGGGCCAACAGTGCCACGATGGTCGTGACCGCGACCGTCGGTCCGAGGTGCGCAGCGCGCAGGAGCGGCAGCCATGCGGCGGGCTGGGCTGTTCCTGCGGGCGTGGTCACCATGGTGTCCTCGCTGCGGTCCCAGGACCGGCTGCGTTGGCCGACCGGGCCGCGGCTGCGGGGGCAGGGTGGTGACCGCGAGGGACAGGGATCGCTCGAGCCTTCCGACATCGCCGTTACGTTTCCCGCGCAGACGGTAGCCACCGGTCCGGGCGCAGTCAGGGGTGGATCTGCGCGACGCCCGAGATCGCCCCCTGGCACAGCGCGGTGGGCTCGCCGCGCTGACGTGGTCGCTCCCGGGACAGGTCCGGCCGCCGCCCGCCATCCCACGGACGGGCTTGCCGTCACCCGACGGGGCCGCCCTCGAGGTCCTCCAACTCGACGTCACGGGTCTCGGGCAGCGCGCGGAATACCAACGCCGATGCCGCGACCAGGCCGCCCAACGACCAGGCCGCGGCGGCGACTCCCCCCCCGTGGCGTCGGCGACGACACCGAAGACGGCGAGCCCGATCACCCCGGTCACCGTCGCCCAGCCGGCCACGGTCGCGCGGATCGCGGTCGGGACCAGCTCGGAGCCCAGCGCTCCCTGCGCTGGGGCGAAGGCGCCGCCCAGCGGCACGGTGGCCAGGTAGCCGACCGCCAGGCTGCCGAAGCTCCCCGAGTAGGCGAGCGCGACCGCGAGCCCCGTGCCAGACAGCGCCACGGCGCCGGTGATCCTGCGTCCCAGCCGGTCGGCGCCCCACCGCCCCAGCAGGATGCCGGCGAGCCCGAGCGGCCCCGTGGCCAGCACCAGGGTGGCCACCTCGAGCGGCGCCGCACCCGGCAACCCCTCGCCGTAGACGAACAGGTAGGTGAACCCGGGTCCCGTGGCGAGCGCGATCATCCCGACCAGGAACGACAGCACGGCCACCCGGCGCCGCTAGGGCCCTGGGACGGCACCAGGCCAGCCTTCGGGCGACGTGCGTTGCCGGGCGATCGACGGCTCGCGGACACGGGGGCCGAGCAGCGGCACCAGCACCAGCAGCGGGACCAGGGCGAAGGTGGTCACCACGCGCAACGATGGGTCGCCCGGGAGCAGTCCGCACCCCACCGAGACGATCCCGGAGCCCAGGCCCTAGGCGGCCGTGATCAACGCGATGGCGCCGGCGCGGTCCACGGACCGGGATTCCTCGGCGGCGACCAGCCCGGCCACGGCGTTCAGCGCCGCCAGGCAGGGACGGGCCAGGGCCACCAGCGCGACGTACCACCAGAACCCTGGGGACAGCGCCGCCAGGCTGGTCAGACCGAAGCCGAGGACCGCGACCGCCAACAACGGTCGCCGGCGACCGAGCCGGTCGGCCATGGCAGCGAGCCCGACACTGCCCAGCGAGGCGAGGCGGAGCAGCGCCAGAGCGATCCCGACGGTGGTGACCGGCAGACCGATCTGGCCGAGCATGCCATCGCTGCCGTACCGCTTCGTGTGTCCTGGTGTCCTGGCTGCAGGAGCAGGGCAGGGCGCGGATGGTCACCACGCCCACCTGGCCGGATCGGCTCAGACGCCGAGCCGGCGGCGCAGTTCCGTTGCCTGTCGTCGGGCGACCGGGACCTGCGAACGGGCGCGGTCGGCCATCACGAGCACCAGGGTGCCGCCGACCTGCGGCACCACCTCGCGGACGTGGCGGAGGTTGACGAGGTAGGAGCGGTGCGTGCGGACGAACGTGGCCGAGAAGCGTTCCTCGAGGTCGTGCAGGGTATAGCTCGTCAGCAGCCGATCGTCGTCCAGCTGCACCTGCCCGACGTTCGGCGTGATGAGCTTCAGGTAGGCGTACCCGCGGGCAGCTTCGGCGAAGGCGATACGCGGTTCCTCGACGAGTAGGATGCGGCCACCTTTGTGGACGGGTATCCGAGCGACGGGGTCCCCACCGCTGGTGGGCTCTCGCGGCACCGGGTTCGTGGCCGCCTCGTGCTGCTGCTCGGCGCGTTCGGCGTGTTGTTCGAGCGCTCGGTCGATGGCCCGGCGCAACCGCTGGGCATCGAAGGGTTTCACGAGGTAGTCGGCGGCCTCGAGGTCGAAGGCCTCCGCCGCGTGGTCGGGGTAGGCCGTGGTGAAGACCACGGCCGGACGGGACGCCGTATCCGCCAACGAGCGGGCGAGCTCGAGGCCCCCCATGCCCGGCATGCGGATGTCGAGCAGCACGAGGTCGTAGGTGACCGACTCGATCAGCACCTGTGCCTCCTCGGCGGTGGTGGCCTCGCCCACCACCACGACGTCGTCGAAGCCGCCGAGGAGGGGGCGCAGTTCCTCGCGGGCCGGCGACTCGTCGTCGATGATCAAGCAGCGGGCGGGCAAGGGGTTCCCCTCTCGAAGCGTGGTCGCATCATCGCACCGGGAGCCGCAGGTGCACGGTCGTCCCCTCCCCGTCGGTCGACCTGACATCGAACTCGTGGTGGTCCCCGAACAGCAAGGCCAGCCGCTGACGGATGTTGGTGAGTCCGACGCTGCTCACCTCCTGCAGTTGCTCTCCCGCAGCGAAGGCGGCCAAGGTCGGCTCGTCCATGCCGGCACCGTCGTCGCGGACGGTGATGTCGAGCATCCGTGCCCGGGGGTCCACCCTCGCCCGCAGCCGAACGGTCGTGCGTCCGACCTTGCCGCTGGCACCGTGCTTGATCGCGTTCTCCACCAGCGGCTGGATCATCAGTACCGGGACGTCGACGCCGAGCACGGCGGGGTCGATGTCGTACTCGACGTTCAGCCGGTCGCCGAAGCGTGCCTGCTCGAGCGTGACGTAGGTGCGCACGAACGCGTACTCCTGCGAGAAGCCCGCGAACTGGCCCCGCTGCCGCAGCGCGTTGCGGAAGAACTCCGCCAGCCGCACGAGCAGCTGTCGGGCGTCCTCCGGGTCGGTGCGGATGCGGCTCGCGATCGTGTTCAGGGTGTTGAACAGGAAGGGCGGGTTGATCTGGGCCCGCAACGCATCCAGCTCGGCGTCGGTGGCCAGCCGCTGTCGCGACTCGAGATCGGCGACCTCGAGGTGCAGGGAGAGGATCCCGGCCGCCGCCTCCACGAGTTCGGCGCGTGGCGGGTCGTCGATGGTGCGGTAGACGGTGACCGAGCCGATGATCTCGTCGCCGACCCGGAGCGCCGCGATCGTGGCGGAGCGCAGGGGGCAGCCAGGCAAGGGGCAGCCGATGAGGTCCTCCCCGCGCCCCCAGACCACCCCGGTCCGGCCGCTGCGGAGCACGGAGTCCCGGGTACGGGCGTACAGCGGGCTGCCGCGTGCGTGGTGTTCGTGGCCCGGACCGGCGAACGCCAGCATCCGGTGCCGGTCGGTGATCGACATCGCGTCCCCGTCGAGGAGCGGCAGCAGCAGTGCCACCGCCTGGTCCACCACCTCGTCGGTGAG
>PWEU01000294.1 GCA_003554005.1 Nitriliruptoraceae bacterium | reverse complement strand
ATCCATCGTGACGACGCTGCGGCCGCCCTGCTCCACCTCGCTGTCCTGCCCTCCGACCCCGCCACCTGCTACCTCGGCGTCGACGACGAACCGGCACCGCTCGGCGAGGTGGTGGCCTTCCTGGCGGCCGAGCTCGGGTTGCCGACCCCACCGGTCGGGGACGTCCGACGCAGCCGGGGCGGGGACAAGCGCTGCCGCAACGCGCGGCTGCGTGGGACCGGATGGGTCCCGAGCTACCCGAGCTACCGGGAGGGGTACCGGGCCGTGCTCGCTGGCGAGGGCACCCGGCATCCGTGACCGGTCGGGGCCGGGCCCACGCCGGTGGTGGGGTCTCCCCGGGGCGCCGGACAGGACCGGTGAGGAGACCGGGGCCGGCGCCGCCGAGGCCCGTTAGGCTTGTCTGGCCGCGCTGACCATCGGCTGGCGACGGGAGGGAACCACGTGCCGAATCCGCCTCGACCGGGTGATCTCATCGCGATCGATCGTGATGCGTGCATCGAGCACCTGGAGCAGACCCCCTACGTCAGGGTGGGCTTCGTGGTGGACGGCGACCCGATGGTCCTGCCCGTCAACCACCTGCTCCACGGCGGCGCGGTGTACTTCCGGGCCGCGCCGGGCTCGAAGCTCGGGTCCGCCGCGGCCGGCAACATGGTGGTGATCGAGGCCGACGAGGGCGACGCCGAACGCCGGATCGGGTGGTCGGTCGTGGCGCGGGGCCGCGCCTCGATCGTGACCGACGAGGCGGAGATCGAGGCCCTGCACGCGCGGTCCTTCGAACCCTGGGCACTACCTGGGGACCGCTCCTTCTGGATCCGCGTGGACGTGCAGGACATCGACGGTCGACAGGTCGTGAGGGACTGAGGACCACCTCGCCGCGTCCGCGCCTGGTTCAGGAGCCGGCAGGGTCCGCGGACAGCAGGGCCGGGAGATGCTCCGCCAGCGCGCGGAAGGCGGCGCCCCGGTGGCTGATGGCATCCTTCTCCCGCGGCGTCAGCTCACCGTTGGTACGACCGTCGGTCGTGGCGTCGGCGACGAACAGCGGGTCGTAGCCGAAGCCGTTGGCCCCGCGGGGTGGATCGACGAGGTGGCCGGGCATCTCGCCCCGGAGCACGATCTCGTGGCCGCCCGGCCCCACCGCCGCTGCGGCGCACACGAACCTGGCCGTGCGACGCTCAGCCGGGATGTCGGCGACCTCGGCGAGCAGCTTGGCGTTGTTGGCGTCGTCGTCGGCCTCCGGTCCGGCGTAGCGGGCGCTGTAGCCCCCGGGGGCACCCCCTAGGGCGTCAACGGCCAGCCCGGAGTCGTCGGCGATCGCGACCGAGCCCGTCGCCGCCGCACATGCCCGGGCTTTGATCAGCGCGTTGGCCTCGAAGGTGTCGCCGTCCTCCGGCGGGGAGTCGAGACCGAGCTCGGTCATCGCCACGAGCTCCACCGCCACCCCGTGCTCGTCGAGGATGGCGCGGATCTCGGTCAGCTTGTGGGGGTTGCCGGTCGCCACCACCACCTGCGGGTCGCCGGTCATGCCGGCAGCTCCGTGCCCAACCCAGCGGTGGCCGCGGACGCCGTCACCGCCGCCCGCTGGAGGGCGAAGAGCTGCTCGCAGCCAGCTAGAGCGAGGTCGAGCAGCCGGTCGAGGGCCGCCCGGTCGAAGGGCGCGCCCTCAGCGGTGCCCTGGACCTCGACGAGCCGTCCGTCGGCGGTGGCCACCACGTTCATGTCGACCTCGGCGCGGACGTCCTCCTCGAAGGGCAGGTCCAGGCGCGGTTCGCCGTCGACCACCCCCACCGAGATGGCGGCGACCTGCCCGGTCAGCGCCCCGGCCTGCCCGCTGGCCGTCAGCGCTCGAGCCAGGGCGACCCACCCCCCGGTGATCGCAGCCGTGCGGGTCCCGCCGTCGGCCTCCAGCACGTCACAGTCGACGGTGACGGTCAGCTCGGTCATGGCGTCGAGGTCGACCACGGCTCGGAGCGAGCGTCCGATGAGCCGCTCGATCTCCTTGGCCCGGCCCGACGGTCCCGAGCGGTCACGGCGGGCCCGACGGTCGGTCGAGCCCGGCAGCATGGCGTACTCGGCCGTCACCCACCCCCCGGTTCCGCGGAAGGGTGGGGACCCGTCCTCCACCGACGCCGCGCACAGCACGTGGGTGCCACCGAACCGGGTCAGCGCGGAGCCGGCCGGGTGACGCTGGGCGTCGGGGACGATCGTGACGGGACGCAGCTCGTCTGGACGACGACCATCGGCGCGGGACATGGCGGACCTCTGGTGGGGAGCCGGACAGGGATCGAGGAAGCAGGCGGTGACCCTAACGGCATCGACACCTAGTCATGGGCCTCCACCCGGTACCGGAAGAGATCCTCGGCCAGCTGGACGGTGCCGTCGAACACCGCGGCCGCCTCGGCCATCGCCTGCTCCCGGTCGGTCGCCCCGGCGAGGTGGGTCAGGATCAGCCGGCCGACCCCAGCCTCGTTGGCCACCTTCGCCGCGTCCGTCGCGGTGAGGTGGATGTCGGGCGGGTAGTCGGCGGCATCGCCGGTCCAGGTCGCCTCGCACAGCAGCAGGTCGGCACCCCTGGCGATCTCGACCAGGTCCGGCCCACCGGCCGAATCGCCCGAGTACACCACGGTGCCCCCGCCCACCTCGATGCGAGTGGAGACGGTGGGCACCGGGTGGACGCTGCGGGCGAACCGCAGGGACACCTCGCCGATCTGGATGTGGTCACCATGGCCGACCTCCTGGTGGGCGAAGAGGTCGTCGAAGGACATCGGTGCATCGCCTGAGAGCAGGCCGGTCAGGAGCTCGTGGACCTCGGCTGCGGCGTACAGCGGCATCCGCCCCGCGTGGTCCGGGTCGAAGCGCAGGTTGTAGTAGCAGCCGATCAGGTCGATGCAGTGGTCGACGTGGCGGTGGCTGATCACGATCGCGTCGAGGTCGCGGAGCCGGTGCTCGCGCTGGAGGTTGCCCGTGGAGCCGTTGCCGGCGTCGAGCAGGATCCGCTTGCCCGCCGCTTCGACGAGGTAGCCGGAGCACATCCGCCCGACACCGGTGTGCGACCCAGCACAGCCCAGCACGGTCAGGTCCAGCACCACAGCGTCCACTCCTCGACGATCCCGGTCGGCCCAGGCTAGTCACTGCCGCGGCGAGAGCAGCGGAGCTCAGCGGCGCTCAGTCCCGCAGCATGGATGCTTCGCGGTTCGCGCGCCGCAGCCGCTCGGCCGTGCTGACGAGCAGGTGCTCGATGATCCGCGTGTAGACGAGGTGGTCGGAGCTGCGCAGTCGCATGAGCTCCAAGCGGGTGAGCTCGAAGCACACCACGTCGGTGGCCGCCCGCACGGTCGCGGACCGCCGACCCTGACCGAGCAGTCCGAGCTCGCCCATGACCACGCCGGGGTACAGGTCGGCGATGCGCTCGACGCTGCCGTCCAGCGGGTCGGCGAACTCCACCTCGGCGACCCCGGAGCCGAGGAGATACAGCGCATCGGCGTCCGCTCCCTGCTCGACGATGACCGCGCCGGCGGCGAAGGTGCGCTCCACGAAGCGGGGCAGCAACCGTGTTCGCTCGTGCTCGCCGAGGTGGCGGACCAGCTCGAAATCGTCGAGGTCGAGCCGAGCGGACCCGGCCGGCGCCCGGCCCGCACCGACGAGCAGCGCGTCCTCGCAGCGTCGCATCGCATCGTCGAGGGTGCGCGCCACCTCGACGTCGAGGTCGGCGAAGGCCTCCGGGGGAAGGACCCCCGCCGGGTCGGTGACGACGAGGCGCTGCGCGTCGGCGGCGATGTTCTCCGCGAGACCCCGGAGCAGCCCCACCGTCGAACCGTCGGTGGCACCCGCCCGGCGCAGGTCGAGCACGACCACCTCGACATCGTCGGCGTCGGTCGCCAGCGCCCGGATCACCCGCTCGAGCGAGGCCGCGAACAGATCGCCCTGCAGCTCCAGCACGAGGACCTGCTGGCCGAGGTCGGCCAGCAGCTCGAGGTCCTGGTCGGGACGTCCGCGCCGGGAGCTGACGTCGCTCAGGCGGTAGCTCCGCCGGATCGCGTGCTTGGACATCGAGGGCGCGCGGAGCAGGTGCAGGTCGAACTCCCGCGACAGGTCGCGGAAGCCAGCCACGCCGCGCACGGTGTTGAACTTCTCGTCGAGCAGCGGCGAGAACAGCGCCACCCCGAACTGTCCCGGCAGGACCCCGAGAACCCCGCCACCCACGCCGCTCTTGGCAGGGAGGCCGACCTCGTAGACCCAGGTGCCGGAGTAGTCGTACATCCCGCAGGTCGCCATCACCGACAGGACCTTCTCCACGTTGCCGAGGCTCAGCACCTGATCGCCGGTGACCGGGTTGACGCCGCCTCGCGCGAGCGTGGCCGCCATCGTCGCGAGGTCGGTGCAGGTGACCTGGATCGAGCACTGCCTGAAGTAGGCCTCGACGGTGGGGTCGGTCGGACCATCGAGGATGTCGAAGCTGCGCAGCAGGTTCGCGATGGCTCGGTTGCGGAATCCGGTGGCGCTCTCCGAGGCGTAGACCTCCTTGTCCCAGTCGAGGTCGCGGGCGGCGAACCGCGAGAAGGTCGCCAGGATGTGCTCGAAGCGGGGCTGGTCCGCGCTGTCCGGCAGCATGCCGGTGACCGCGATGGCCCCGGCGTTGATCATCGGGTTGCGTGGCCGGCCGGTTCCGGGGTCGAGGCTGATCGAGTTGAAGGCCTCCCCCGACGGCTCGACCCCGACACGGTCCTCCACCGCGGCCGCCCCC
Source organism: Nitriliruptoraceae bacterium (assembly GCA_003554005.1). Taxonomy (GTDB): domain Bacteria; phylum Actinomycetota; class Nitriliruptoria; order Nitriliruptorales; family Nitriliruptoraceae; genus T1Sed10-7. Next base: position 2,236 of record PWEU01000294.1, on the reverse strand, counting down.
CAACGGTCCAACGCCATGCCGTAGGTGAAGGCCTTGGAGACCGACTGGATCGTGAACGGCACGTCGACGTCACCGACGGTGTAGCGGGACCCGTCGGCCGTGACCAGCGCGATGCCGAAGTGGGCCGGGTCGGACCGGGTCAACTCCGGGATGTAGTCGGCGAGGGTGCCGTCCATCGTGCCCGCGTAGCGCTGGTGGACCTCCTCGATGATCCGCGTGATCGTGTCCCGCATCCGGCTCCCTTCGGCCTGCACCCGCTGGGTTCCGCCACGACGGGCGCTGCCGTTCGGCCATCCGGCACAGCGTGCAGCCGCGCGAAGGGGAGCGGAGCGCCGTCACGGGCCGGCGTCACCCGGGTTTCGACGAGGTTTCGGGCGGGGCTAGCACGGGCGCGCGGGTGGCGACCGAGCACGACCAGACGAGCGCTGAGGACCAGGGCCCCCCCAGAGGGCAGTCACGCGGCGGCATCGTTGCGCAGACGTGAGACGTTCGGGCTACTAGCGTTCTGCTCCAGGGTGGCGGCAGCTGGGGAGTGGTGGATGGCGATGGACGCTGGACTCGTGGACCGGTTCGGAGCGATCCCCCCGTTCTCGGCGTTGGACGAAGGGGTGCTGGCAGCGGTCGCCGATGCCAGCCGCGTGCTGCGGATCGGCCCGGGGGAACACCTCGTGGAGACCGGCGAGGTGGCCGACGCGCTCTACGTCGTGCTGTCCGGCCACTTCGCCGCCCTGGCCGAGCCGGGGGACCCCGACGACGCGGCGCTGGCCCGTCTCGGCTCCGGCGCGGTGATCGGTGAGATCGCCGTCCTCTCCGGCGGCACCCGGTCGGCGACCCTGCGCGCCCTCGAGGACGCCGAGGTGGCGGCGATCGACGGCGAGCGCTTCATCGCGCTGCTCGAGAAGGAGCCCTCACTCGGCGCACAGCTCGCCCGGACCGCCTCCGACCGGCTGCTCGCGACCCGACTGCGCCGCCAGCTCGCCGTGCTGTTCCCGGATGCCGACGTGACGGAGCTGGCTGCCACCTTGGACCGCACCGACATCGTGTCGGTTGCCCCCGGCGAGGTGCTGTTCTCCGAGGGCGACGACGCCGGCGCCGCCTACCTGGTGATCTCCGGTCGGGTGCGCGTCCTCAGGCGCGACCGTGACGGGGCCATCGTTGAGCCGGTCGGCGAGATCGGTGCCGGCGAACTGGTCGGAGAGCACGCGCTGCTGGCTGACGCCCCCCGCGACGCCACGGTGCTCGCCGCCCGCCGAAGCCAGCTGGCGCGGCTGCGACGCTCGGACTTCGAGGCGTTCCTGCTGGACCATCCGAGCACGATGCTGACCGTGGTCCGCCGGCTCGTGGCGCGACAGGAGGACACGCGGCGAGAATACGCCCAGGCACGGATGGGGAACGCGTCCGTCGCGGTCGTCCCCGTGTCGTCCGAGGTGGGGACGGGACCACTGGCCGCTGCGCTCGCCGACGCGCTGACGCGGGCGGGCTCGGTCCGGGTCGTGACAGCTGAGGACGTGGCTGCGGCGGTCGGTGTCGCCGGCGCGGCGCAGGCCAGCCGCGGCGAGGCCGAGGATCTGCGGGTCGAGCGCTGGCTGGACGAGCTGGAGGCCGAGACCGACCTGCTGCTGCTGCTGGCCGACGCGGATCGCACCCCCTGGTCGGAGCGCTGCATCGACAGAGCCGACCAGGTGCTCCTGGTCGCGGACGCTTCCGCCGATCCGGAGCCGTCCTCTTCCGAGCGCGCGCTGCTCCCGCTGCGCCACCTCCCGCACCAGCGGATCACCTTGCTGCTGCACCACCCGGCGGACACGGACCGTCCCCGCGGGACGGCGGCGTGGCTCGCGGACCGCGACGTCGACGACCACCTCCACGTCCGCGCCGGGCACGCCGGCGACATCGAGCGCCTGGCCCGCCACGTCAGCGGCCGCTCGGTGTGGCTGGTGCTCGGCGGCGGCGGCGCGAAGGGCTTCGCCCACCTCGGTGTGGTGCGGGCCATGGCTGAGCTCGGCATGCCCATCGACGGGATCGCCAGCGCCAGCGTCGGGGCGGCGCTCGGTGCGTTGGTGGCGTTCGAGACGCCGGCGGAGGACCTCGTCGACCGCACCGCCGATCTGTTCCGTCGCGTGCTGGACTACACCGTCCCCGTCAGCGGCATCATCGCCGCGGAGCGCATCGCCCGTGCCATCGAGCGCGGGACCGAGGGCCGCGACATCGAGGACACCTGGCTGCCGTACCGGTGCGT
>PWEU01000225.1 GCA_003554005.1 Nitriliruptoraceae bacterium | reverse complement strand
TCGCCGGAGAACAGGTGCGCCCGGGAGGTGCCCTGGACCAGGTAGAGCAGGGAGCCCGGGGTGTGGCCGGGGACGTGCAGGACCTCCACCTCGACCTCGCCGACGGTGAGCACGTCGCCGTCGGACAGCGCGCGGTCGAGGGGGCCGGGGAACATCGGTGCGTCGTCCGCGTGGCCCCAGAGCGGCAGCCCCGCCGCTGCGATGCCGTCCCAGGCGCGGACGTGGTCCCAGTGCCCGTGGGTCAGGACCGCCGCGACCGGCTCGGTCCCCTCCAGCGCCTCGAGCAGCCGTGGGGCGCGGTCGGCGACGTCGATCAGCAGCGAGCTGCCCGTCGCGGTGCAGGACACGACGTAGACGTTGTTGTCCATGTCGCTGACCGAGAGCTTCCTGACATGGATGGGCCCGTCGGACCGGTCCAGCCAGGGCCCGTCGGGATCCACGTGTCCTCGATCGATGTCGGGCATGCCTGCCTCCTCGCCCCTGTGACCGACGTGGTCCGGCCGGTCGCGGCCGACCTCACTCGCCCTCGCGGTCGCCGTGGTCACGGTTGGGGCGGATGTTCTTCGGCGTGAGCTCGTTGCCGGAGCGGTCCCCGCGGGAGTAGGCCGCGACGTTGCTCAGGGTGGTCTCGGCGATGTTGGACAGCGCCTCCTGGGTGAAGAACGCCTGGTGAGCGGTGATCAGCACGTTCGGGAAGGTCAGCAGGCGCGAGAAGACGTCGTCGGTGATGACCTTGTCGGAGAGGTCCTCGAAGAACAGGTCGCCCTCCTCCTCGTACACGTCGAGGGCGAGGTTGCCGATCTTGCCGCTCTTGAGCCCCTCGATGACCGCGACGGTGTCCACGAGTGGGCCGCGCGAGGTGTTCACGATCATCACCCCGTCCTTCATCTTCGACAGGGCCTCCTCGTCGATGATGTGGTGGGTCTCCGGCGTCAGCGGGCAGTGCAGGGTGATGACGTCGCACTCGGCGAACAGGGTGTCGAGGTCGACGTAGCGCACGCCGTAGTCGCGGACCTCGTCGTTGGGGTAGGGGTCGTAGGCGCGCAGCGAGCAGCCGAAGCCGCGCAGGATGCGCGCGGTGATCTGCCCGATCTTGCCGGTCCCGATGATCCCGACCCGCTTGCTGCGCAGGTCGAACCCCAGCAGCCCCTCGAGTGCGAAGTTGCCGTCACGCACGCGGTTGTAGGCGCGGTGGAAGCGGCGGTTGACCGCGATCATCAGCCCGACGGTGTGCTCAGCCACCGCGTAGGGGGAGTAGGCCGGCACGCGGACCACGGTGATGCCGCGTTCGGCAGCCCGGTCGATGTCGACGTGGTTGAAGCCAGCGGAGCGCAGCGCCAGCAGCTCGACGCCCTGGTCCGCCAGCAGGTCCACCACCTCGCGGTCGAGGATGTCGTTGACGAAGGCGCACACGGCGTCGTGCTCAACGGCCAGCGCGGCGGTGTTGGCCTGCAGCCGGGCCTCCAGGAAGGTGAGCTCGTGCCCGTAGCGCTCGTTGGTCTCCTCGAGGGACCTGCGGTCGTAGGCCTTGGTGCTGTAGACGGCGATGCGCACGACGGTCTCGTTTCCTTGGTGACGTGGTGGTGGCCGGAGGGTCGGGGGGCTCGCAGCGGCAGCTTAGGCAGCGGCGGCGGGCCTGGAGCGGGAACGACCCATCCGTTCAGACGGGTGGTGACGAGCCACGGGTAGCCTCGCGGAAGATGTTCGACGCCCGACCAGCCGCTGTCCGGCTCGGCCCGCACCCCGACGGATCGCCCGTGGCCCCCTCGTCCTCCAGGTCCTCCGCCGCCCACCGTGACCGCATCACGGTGCGCGGGGCGCGCGAGCACAACCTCAAGGACGTCGATCTCGATCTGCCCCGCGACGCGCTGATCGTGTTCACCGGCCTGTCGGGCTCGGGGAAGGCCAGCCTGGCCTTCGACACCATCTACGCCGAGGGCCAACGTCGCTACGTCGAATCGTTGTCGGCCTACGCGCGGCAGTTCCTCGGCCAGATGGACAAACCCGACGTCGACTTCATCGACGGGCTGTCCCCGGCGATCTCGATCGACCAGAAGTCCACCTCGCGCAACCCCCGATCCACCGTCGGCACCATCACCGAGATCTACGACTACCTGCGGCTGCTCTACGCCCGTATCGGGCAGCCGCACTGCCCGAACTGCGGTCAGCCGATCGCCCGCCAGACCGCGGAGCAGATCGTCGACCAGGTCCACGAGCTGCCCTTCGGCACCCGCTTCCAGGTGCTCGCCCCGGTCGTGCGCGGACGCAAGGGCGAGCACGCGGCCCTGTTCCAGCAGCTGTCCACCGAGGGGTTCGCCCGGGTCCGCGTCGACGGCGAGGTGCTGGCGATCGACGAGGTCCCCCGGCTGGAGAAGAACGTCAAGCACACCATCGAGGTGGTGGTCGACCGCCTGGTGCAGAAGGAGGACCTGCGCCGTCGGCTGTCGGATTCGATCGAGACCGCCCTGACCCTGGCCGACGGCGTGGCCATGATCGAGGTGCTGCCCACCCGGGAGGCGATCGAGGCGGCGGAGGCGGCGGGTGAGCCCGCGCCACGGGCCGAGGAGCTGGTGTTCTCCGAGCACCTCGCCTGTGCGACCTGCCAGGTCAGCTACGACCAGCTGGCCCCCCGCAGCTTCTCCTTCAACTCGCCCTACGGCGCCTGCGATACCTGCTCGGGGCTCGGCACCCAGCTGATGGTCGACCCGGAGCTGGTGCTCGGTGACGAGGCGCTGTCGGTCCAGGAAGGGGTGGTCCTGCCCTGGGGAACCGGTGCCCAGTCCAACTACTACCGCCAACTGCTGCGGGCCACGGTCCAGCACCTGGGGGCGGACCCGGCCACCCCCTGGCGGGACCTGCCGGAGCACGTGCGCCAAGGGGTGCTGGAGGGCACCGGGGACCGCGTGCAGGTGTCCTACACCAACCGCTACGGGCGCCGTCGCTCCTACCGGGCCCGGGTCGAGGGCGTGCTCGCCTCCCTCAAGCGGCGTCACCACGAGACCGACTCGGACCACGCCCGCTCCCAGATCGAGCAGTACATGCGGGAGGTGCCCTGTCCCGGCTGCGACGGCCGTCGGCTGAAGCCGATCGTGCTCGCCGTGACGGTCGGCGGCCGCTCGATCGCGGAGCTCACGGCCAAGTCGGTGGCTGAGGCGGATGCCTTCGTCCAGGACCTGCGGCTGAGCGAGCGGGACCAGCTCATCGGGGCCCGGGTGCTCAAGGAGATCCGTGCTCGGCTCCGGTTCCTCCTCGACGTCGGGTTGGAGTACCTCACCCTTGACCGGGCCGCGGCCACGCTGTCGGGCGGTGAGGCCCAGCGGATCCGGCTCGCCACCCAGATCGGGGCCGGACTGGTCGGCGTCCTCTACGTGCTCGACGAACCCTCGATCGGGCTCCACCAGCGCGACAACGAGCGCCTGATCGAGACCCTGCTGCGCCTGCGCGACCTCGGCAACACCCTCATCGTCGTGGAGCACGACGAGGCCACGATCGACGCCGCCGACCACGTGGTCGACATCGGCCCGGGGGCCGGGGAGCACGGCGGCGAGATCGTGCATTCCGGATCGGTGGAGGGGCTCAGGCGGCTGACGCGTCGCTCGCTGACCGGTGCCTACCTGTCGGGGGAGCGGCGCATCCCCCTGCCGCCAGCGCGGCGCGGGGGCAGCGGGGTCGACATCGAGGTGGTGGGCGCGCGGGCCAACAACCTGCAGGACGTGGACGTCGCCTTCCCACTGGGCACCTTCACCTGCGTCACCGGGGTGTCGGGATCGGGCAAGTCCTCGCTGATCAACGAGATCCTGTCACGGGCGCTGATGCGTCACGTGTACGGCTCTCGTGACCGTCCCGGGGCCCACCAGCGGATCCCCGGGCTCGAGGCGGTCGACAAGGCGGTCGTCGTCGACCAGTCACCGATCGGGCGCACCCCCCGGTCCAACCCCGCGACCTACACGGGGCTGTTCGATCACGTCCGCAAGCTGTTCGCCGCCACGCCCGAAGCCAAGGTGCGGGGCTACCAGCCCGGGCGGTTCTCCTTCAACGTCAAGGGCGGCCGCTGCGAGGCCTGCAAGGGGGACGGGACGCTCCGGATCGAGATGCACTTCCTCCCCGACGTCTACGTGCCCTGCGAGGTGTGCAAGGGGCGTCGCTACGACCGTGAGACCCTCGAGGTGCACTACAAGGGCCGCAACATCGCCGAGGTGCTCGGCATGCCCGTGGAGGAGGCGCTGGACTTCTTCGCCAACCAGCCCTCGATCGCCGCGCACCTGCAGACCCTCGACGACGTCGGCCTCGGCTACGTGCGCCTGGGACAGCCGGCGACCACCCTGTCCGGAGGCGAGGCCCAGCGGGTCAAGCTCGCCCGCGAGCTGCGGAAGCGGGCCACGGGGCAGACGGTCTACATCCTCGACGAGCCGACCACCGGGCTGCACTTCGAGGACATCCGCCGCCTCCTCGACGTGCTGCACCGGCTGGTGGACAAGGGCAACACGGTGATCGTCATCGAGCACAACCTCGACGTGATCAAGACCGCCGACCACGTCATCGACCTCGGGCCCGAGGGCGGGAACGGGGGCGGGCGTATCGTGGCGGCCGGCACGCCGGAGCAGGTCGCCGGCGTGCCAGAGAGCTACACCGGCAAGTTCCTGCGCGAGGTGCTCGGCTGACCCTGATCGGCCAGGGTGGTCCCGAACCTCCCCTCATGCCGCACGGCGTGGGTCAGGGTGTGGCCGTGGAAGGCCCACGGGTCGGATCGTTGCGATCCTGGCACCGGCGGCCGTCACCACTCCTCGGATCGCAACGGATCGACCACCCACGGGTCGGATCGTTGCGATCCTGACACCGGTGGCCGTCCCCACCCCTCGGATCGCAACGGATCGACCACCCACGGGTCGGATCGTTGCGATCCTGGCACCGGTGGCCGCATCGGGCGGCCGCCACCTCGACGAGTGCCGTTCAGTCGGGTCGGGGGCGGGGCCCCTGGCGCAACCGCAGCACCGTCGTCGCATCCTCCGGCTCCTCCTGCGCGGGGCCCGGTCCCCGTTCCGAGCCGGGGGCGCCGGGCGCACGACCCGCACCCGCCATCGGCCCGGTGGCGTCGGCGGGCTCCTGACCGGGCTCCTTACCGGCCTCCTGACCGGCCTCCTGACCGGCCTCCTGACCGGCCTCCTGACCGGCCTCCTGACCGGGCTCCTGACCGGGCTCCTCACGCTCCTCGGCCCGTGGATGGCTGGCGGCACCGGTGTCAGTGGTCGGTAGCGACCCCTCGTCGACGGGTGGTCGGTCGAACGGGCCGGCGTCGGCGGGCACCAGGGCGTGGCGTCGCTGGATCACGTCGCGCTCGGGGGCAGGCCGGTCGGTGAGCACGGCGTAGCCGCGCTCCTGCCCGCCGAGGTCGACGAGCTGGCCGGGCATACGGATGCGGGCGGCATCGAAGGCGAGCTTGAGCCGCTCCCGGAGCTGGCGCGTCAGGTCCCAGTTCCTGAGCGGCTTGGTCGGCACCACGACGCGGATCCGCACGCCGTCGGGGCCGAACTCCTGCACGCCCCACACCTCCGGGGGGCCGATCACGTCCTGGCCCCACAGCGGGTCCGCTGCCAGATCCGTGGCGACCTTGTGGATCAGTGCCTTGGCCGTGGCGATGTCCGCGTCCAGCGCGATGGGGACGTCCAGGGTCGCCCGGGCCCACTCCTGGGACAGGTTGCCGACCCGCTGGATGTAGCCGTTGAGCACGTGGAGGACGACCCCGTCCACGTCGCGGAAGGCGGTGGAGCGCAGGCCCACCCGTTCCACGACCCCGAAGCGACCGTCGACCTCGATCCAGTCGCCGACGCCGTACTGGTCCTCGATCAGCATGGCGATACCGGCGAGCACGTCGCGCACCAGCTGCTGGGCCCCGAACCCGATGACCACGCTGACCAAACCGGCGCCCGCCAGGAGCGGCTGGATGGGCACGCCGAGCAGATCGATGATGAACAGCCCGGCCGTGATCCAGATCACGACCCCCAGCCCCCCCCGCACCACGCCGGAAGCGGCCTGCAGTCGCTGGAGCCGGCGCGTCCGGAAGCGCTGCGTGTCGCTGATCGCCCCCCGCTCGTAGGCCTGTTGCAGGCGGCGGGTGGTGCGCTCCTCCAGGCGCGAGCCGTAGCGCTCCACGACCAACCGGCTCACTCGGGTCGCGAGCAGCGCGACCAGCACCACGAGCAGGATCCACACCGCGGTCGAACCGATGTCCGCGGCCCGTGCCAGCCCGTCGTTGCCGGTCAGCTCGTACACCAGCACGCAGAGACGATCGGCCTCCTCGCTCGGGCCGCACACCTCGGTGACCCCGGCCTGTGCCAGCAGCACGTCCACGCTCCACCCTCCGTCTCTCGTCGCAGCCTAGAGCGGTGTCGGGGGGACTACCCTCGCCCAGGTGGCCCACCCTGCAGCAGCCTTCCGACCCGAACCCGGGACCATCCCTGAGGGTCCCGGCTGCTACCTGTTCCGGGACGGCGGGGGACGGGTCGTCTACGTGGGCAAGGCCAAGTCCCTGCGGTCGCGGGTCAGCTCCTACTTCCAGGCGCCCGCCGGGCTGGCCGCCCGCACCCGCGCGATGCTCGAGGCCGCCGCCTCGGTCGAGTGGATCGTGGTCGACACCGAGGTGCAAGCCCTCCACCTCGAGTACACGTTGATACAGCGGCATCGTCCCCGCTACAACGTCCGCTACCGCGACGACAAGTCCTACCCCCACCTGGTGCTCACCACCTCCGAGGCCGTCCCACGGGCACGGGTGGCCCGGGGGCGGGTCGCCGCCGGCGACCGCCGCTTCGGCCCCTACGCCCACGCCTATGCGATCCGGGAGACCCTGGACCTGCTCCTGCGGGTGTTCCCGGTGCGCACCTGCTCCCAGGGTGTGTACGACCGCGCCGAGCGCACCGACCGGCCCTGCCTGCTGCACCACATCGACCGCTGCGCGGCGCCCTGCACGGGTGAGATCAGCCACCCCGAGCACCGGGATCTCGTCGATGGCCTGGCGCGCTTCCTGGACGGCGACACGGCCCCGGTGCTGGCGGA
>PWEU01000007.1 GCA_003554005.1 Nitriliruptoraceae bacterium | reverse complement strand
CGCTGGCACGAGCGCGCACTGCGAGTCGCCACGTTCCTGATCGACCAGGTGACCCGGGCGCACGGCTGGCGCCTGGTCGAGCACTTCGACCCGGGCTGGGAGCCGATGCTGGAGCATCACCGCGACGAGCCGGCGCATCCCTTCCGGCCCTACGGCACCACCATCGGCCACTGGCTCGAGTGGGCTCGGCTGCTGCTGCAGCTCGAAGCGTCGCTGCCGGCACCACCCCCCTGGCTGCGCGAGGCGGCGACGGAGCTGTTCACCGCTGCCACCACCGTGGGCTGGGCTGCTGACGACCAACCCGGCTTCGTCTACACCCTGGACTGGCAGGACCAGCCGGTGGTCACCTCCCGGATGCACTGGGTGATCTGCGAGGCCATCGCCGCCGCCGCCGTCCTCCACGAGCGCACCGGTGAGCCCGACTACGAGCACTGGTACCGAACCTTCTGGGACCACGCGGCCACCGCGTTCATCGACCGGCAGCGCGGGAGCTGGCACCACGAGCTCGACCCTGACCTCACCCCGGCGGCGGGGACGTGGGCCGGCAAGCCCGACCTCTACCACGCGGTCCAGGCCACGCTGCTCCCCCAGCTCGACCTCGCGCCCGCCCTCGCCGCGCAACTCGCATCAACCGGTTGAGGTGCCCGCTCCCCCGCACCCCGTGCGGCCTCACCCGCCCCTGTGTACACCTATCCCCGACGAGGGCTCACCAGCAGCTGCGCGACGCGGGCGGCGCTGCTCAGCTCCGGTCGACCGGCGGCTCAGGACGGTCCACACCATGAGCGTGGCGAGCACCATGGCGAAACCGAACCCGAAGTCCTCGATGGGCGAGTCGAAGAAGACCCGGACGCCGCTGAAGTGGCGCTCGTCGTAGCGCACGATGGCGGCGTCGAGCCGGGTCAGCCAGCCGTCCACGGGGATCTGGAAGACCCACATGATCGTCAGCGTCAGCCAGAACCCGAGGGTGGCGAGCAGACGCGTGCGAACCACGACGAGGTCGAGGCTCACGACGAGGACGACCGCCAGGACCGTCAGCAGCGTGTACTCAGGCACGCCGGGCTCCTTCCTCGCACCGGGGGCGGGTGGCCGGCGCTTCCCCGAGATGCTGAGCCTCCCGGGCGAGGCGGCCGTGTGGCCGCAGCCGGGCACCGAGCCTTAGGACAGCTTGGTGGGTCAAGAGCGCGCAGATGGGGATGACGACGAAGAACAGCAGCTCCTCCAGTGGCATGACGCCGCCGAGGTCCAGCCCGAGGGTGTAGCGCGGCGAGAAGTCCCAGTGCCGCCGCGCGATCCCGACCAGGTCCCAGATCACGAAGGGTGTCATCGCGATCGCCAGGGTCAGCGCCAGCCGACGGGGACGGCGATACACCCGCGCGCCGATCACCCACTCCAGCGGCGCGGTCACCGCCAGGCAGGCGACGAGGACGAGAAGGTAGTGGAAAGGCTCCATGGAGGCTCACCGCTCAGCGGGTAGGGGCCGTGGCGATGCGGGCGGCGTGACGCGTCCGAGGGTCTGGGATGGCATGCGCCGGACGAGCTCACGGCCGACGACAGCCACCTTGATCGGGGTCGCGATCCTGGCTCGCGTGGAGAAGACGTCGTGGCCCGCAGCCTCGATGCGGTCGAGGATCCGGCTGTAGAGCACGCGGGCGGCGCGGATCACACTGGCGGAGCGCGGCGGCAGCAGCTCGATACCCGCGTCGGCGTCGCGGTAGATGCTGCGGATGCGCTCGACCTGGAAGCGGCTGAACGCCCGCCAAGGCGCGTCAGCAACACGACGCCGGGGATCGGCGCCGAACCGCTCGAGGTCATCCAGCGGCAGGTAGATGCGCCCCCGGTCCAGGTCCTCGTCGACGTCACGCAGGAAGTTGGTGAGCTGGAAGGCGACGCCCAGAGCGCGTGCCCCGTGCCGGGCGGCGTCGTGGTCCGGGGGACGCAGCACCGGGAGCATCAGTTCGCCGATGACCGCGGCCGAGCCGTCCATGTAGCGCTCGAGTTCCGCGTGGGTCTGGTAGGTGGACACCGACAGATCCATGCGCATGGACGCGAAGAAGCGGAGCAGCAGCTCTGGGTCGATCGACAGTTGCTGCACGGTGGCGACGACCGCAGCGAGGACGGGGTGATGGCTGTGACCGATCTCGATGCCCCGGATGAGCTGGTCGCGCAGCGCATCAAGGGCCGCCGCGCGCTCAGCGGTCCCGCCGCGGTCCGGCGCGTCGACGATCTCATCCGCGTACCGGCACAGCCCGTACAGCGCGTGCACGTGGCGCTGATCGGGACGTGGTAGGGCGCGCGTCGCCCAGAAGTAGGTCGTACCGTGTGCGCGGTGCAACAGCCGGCAGCGGTCGTAGCTCGTGCGCAGTTCGCGGGTCGTGGTCGGGCTCGACGGCGGGAGCGATCGGTCAACTGGCACGCGTGGCCTCCCGCTCGTTTGGGCTGTCGCCGACCCCGGTGCGCCTCACTGCGCCGCGGAAGCGCAAAGGGCGCCGGCCGAGCCATTCGACGACACGGTCGGCCGCGAGCCGACCCGAGATGAGCACCATCGGGACACCCACGCCAGGTCGGGTGGCGCTACCGACGAAGACCACGCCGGGGAGCCGCCGATCGGTGAGCGCCGGGCGCAACGGGCCGGTCTGCGTGAAGCGGTGGTCGAGGGAGAAGGGCGTACCGGCCGCCATCCCGGTCGCCTGCCAGTCGGCCGGCGAGGTCGTGTGGAGCACCTCGGGGCTGCCGTCGAGGTGGCCAGACTCGACGAGCCAAGCCAGCATCCGCTCGGTGAGTTGCGGCTCCAGCACATCCCAATCGAGACCGGCGCGCAGGTTGGGCACCGGCTCGAGCACGTGCAGGACGTCTCGCTCCTCCGGGGCCAACGATCGGTCGGTGACACTGGGGGTGGTGACGAACCGGGACGGGTCGGACTGGGGACGGCCCTCGTCGAGCAACTCCGTGAAGGGGCGTGACCAGGCGTCCCCGAAGTGCATCGTGTGGTGAGCGGGGTCCGCACCCTCGGGGCGTCGTCCCCCGACCAACCACAGCAGGCAGGAGGGCGAGTAGTGCCCCCGCCGAAGGCGTCGTGGCGCATCGACGTCTACCAGCTGCTCGTACACCGCGGGCAGGTCCGGATTGGCGACGACCACCTCCGCCTCGAAGGTCCCAGCGTCGGTGTGAACACGTGCGGGCCCACTGCCGACCGCCGGCGTGATGGCCTCCACCTCGACGCCCTGGCGCAGCTCCACACCCGCGTCCCGGGCCGCTCGGGCGAGTCCGGTCGCGAGCTCGTGGACCCCACCTCGGGGGAAGAAGACCCCCTGCACGGTGTCGAGGTAGGTGATCACCGAGTACATCGCCAGCGCACGCATCGGGGACATCCCGGCGTACATCGCCTGGAACGAGAACAGGCGTTGCAGGCGGGGGTCATCGAAGAACCGGTCGACAGCGGGCTGCAGTCGACCGAATCCACCGGCTGAGGCGAGACGGAGCAGGGCAGCCGGCTGCCGCATGAGGCTCGCCAGGGAGCCGTAGTCTCGGTCGATGAAGTCGGCGAACTCGAGGTCGAACAGGCGGTGCAACCAGGCCACGAAAGCGTCGAACCCGTCGGCGGCGCCTTCCCCGGCGAAGGACCGCAGCTCCTCGCGCATGTCGGCCTGCGAGGCCCGGACGTGCACGCTGGAGCCGTCGGCGAAACGGGCCCGATAGGCCGGATCGAGGTGGACGAGGTCGAGGTGCTCGTGGAGATCCGCGCCGGCGGAGGAGAACGTGTCCTCCATCACCCCGAGCATCGTCAGCACGGCCGGCCCGGTGTCGAAGCGGAAGCCGTCGCGCTCGAGCAGCCCTGCACGTCCACCCGGGTGCTCAGAGCGCTCCAGCACCGTTACGTCGACACCACGACCAGCGAGGTGGCAAGCGGCGGACAGTCCGCCGAGGCCGGCACCGACGATGACCACACCGCGACTCATGCGGTCACCTGCTCACTCGCTTCGCGGCGGCGACGATCGAGCCACGACACGACCGCGACGTGCGGCATGGTGAGCGCGACCAGTAGGCCTAGGTGCGCGGCGACCAGCCCCTCGACGCCACCAGCGCCCCACCACAGGCCCAGCAGCACGATGACGCTGACCACCGTCGGCAGCAGCGCGGAACGGGCGAAGCGCAGGAGCGGCCGGCCGACCCGCCCGGTCGCGAGTTCGTCGGCGTTGCGCGGGTCGAGCGCGAGCAAGCGGGCGATGTGCCGTGCGGCGTGCCAGCCACCGAAGTAGGCCGCGAAGGCGAGCAACGGGGGAGCGAGCACGAAGGCCACGCAGAGCACGGCCAGGTCGACGGCGAGGCGAGCACGACCCTGCGAGCCGACCGCCCACACCGTGAACGCGACCGTTCCGAGCGTGACGATCAGCGCCGTCGTGCGCACCGCCGGGGCGGTCAACACGGCCAGTTCGGGAGCAAGGCCCACCAGCACCGGGCGCGCCTGGTCGGCGTACGCGGCGATCGGGAGGGCGACGGGGGGCAGGCCGAAGGCGAGTACGGCGATCGGGCGCTGCCAAGCACGTAGGTAGCTCGAGGCGCCGAGGAACTCGACGTCACCTGCTCCGAAGTGCAGGATCGAGATGACCACGAAAGCCGACGCAGCGAGGATGGGCTGGACGATCAGCAGGCCGAAGGCAGCTGCCGCCAACGCCACGTAGCCGCCGAGGATCGCGACGAAGGTGGAGCGGGGTAGGTCGCGTCCGAGCGTCCATTCAGGGACGAGGTGGTCGACCGCCCCGTGGGGCAGGCCGATGAGCAGTCCGATGGCGAGGAACGTCCAGGCGAGAACGGACGTGAGCGCCTCGGGCACCAGCGCCAGCAGCGCGACCAGGCCGAGGAGGCCGAGGGACATCGTCCGCGCGCGCCTGGCGGCGACCGGCATCGCCGTCGGTACCGACAGGTGCGCGGTGGCCGTTGCCATGGGCGATCCTCAGGTCAGCGTCGCCCCACGCCCAGGACGATCGAGGACCCGATGGTCGGCATCGAACGTCGTGGCGCGGGTACGAGAGTTTCGGCCCGCCGACCGACCGTGGACGGGAGCAGAGAGCTCCTGTTCGGGAGTCGTGGCGTCGGGGGCAGGTACGTCCGACCGGCCCTGAGGGGCGGGCGCAGCCCCTCACCAGCTCAGCGCAGGCACGTCGGCCGGTAGCCTGCAAGGGCCGTGGCCCGAACGCGCGACGAGGCCGCGATGCGCGGACGCTCACACCGACCTTCGTGCCGCAGCCCCGCCCCCGTGGGACCTCCGCGTTTGCGCCCTGAGCAGCGGAAACGCCGTAGGAGGCCTCTTGCCGCTTCCTGCGATGTGGAACCGCCGGTGGAACGCGGTTTGGCGTGCCTCGGAGCCGGGATGCAAACCGATCGGGAAGCTAAGCGGTGATGGCTGTCCCGAGCGAGAGAAGTTTGCCTTCCGGGCCGGAATCAGCTGCATGCGCCGAACTGGTTTGCTCTGGGGGAGCCGTCCCCCACCGCGGTTTGGCGGGGTGCGGGCGGACGGCTGTCACACGGCCATCACCCCATGTGATGCCGGCGCCCTGTGGTTCCGCCCGCATAGTGCGCGAACGCAGAAGCACCCCGTACTCGCGCTGATTCGTTGAGCGCTGCCCGCCCCGTGGGATTGCGTTGGGAAGAAGTCAGCCCGCCGTCACGACGGCTCGTGCCCGGCTCACACGTCTACAAGCCAGGCCAGCAAAGCCGTGGGGACCGCGACCACCTGCGAGTCGTCGAGGTTCAGCTCGGTTCGGGTCGCCACGATCCCCCGCCACGGCGAGGCCTGCAACGTCTGCGCTTCGCTGCGCCACCGGCCATCGACGTACTTCGATTCGAGGGCAGCGCCACCGAAGTCTGGCCCGACGAAGTCGATCTCCCTGCGGGTCGAGGTGCGGTGGTGCAGGACCCGTGCGAAGTCGGTGTAGCTGCCAGGCACGTCGTGCTCCAGGCCGCGCAGCAGCGCCATGCCCAGCTGCTGCTCGGACAGCGTTGTCAGGTCCAGCCGCGCTCCTGGGGCCAGCTGCGTGTAGATCGGGTCGGTGAAGTACACCTTCTCCTGGGCTCGCAGTTTCGGCTTGAGGGCGTCTTCGCGGTACGACGGCCACACGATGAAGGCCTCACGGAGGTCGTCGAGACGTCGGCTCACCGTCGGCGGTGACGAGTCGATGTCCTCGGCGATCGACGTGTGGTTGGTCGGCGACGTCAGCCCGTCGGTCAGCCGAGCCAGGAACGCGACCGTCTGGGTTCTGGACCAGTCGGCGTGCGCGAACGCATCCCCGTGAACCACGTCGAGCAGGCCCCGCTGCAGCGCCTCGTCAGGTTGGCGTGCTGACAGGTGGCTGGCGACAGCTCGTGGGAACCCCCCGACCTGCAGGTAGGCCTCCCAGGCGGACACGAGTTCGCCGAGCCAGGGCACCAGCGCGTCAGCAGCGGCCGTGAGGTTGGCCGTGGTGAGGTCGGCCAGACGGAGCCGAGGGACGTCGTCGGGCAGCGGATCGGTGGCCAGCAGCCCAGCGAAGGTCCGAAATCCCATGGGCAGCAGGGCCCGGTCGGGATCAGTTGCCTTGCCGCGACGGTCCGCCAGCGCCTTGACGCTGGCGGTGAGGTTGGCGGCCGACGAGCCGGTCAGCACCACCGTGTCGGTGCGGAACCGGGCGTCGTTGTCGCGTAGCCACTTGATGCGTTCGGGCCACCCGTCGGTGATGCTGGTGACCTCGTCGATGAACCACCAGCGTTGCCCGTCGGCCGGCAGCAACTGCTTGGCCGCCTCGACGAGCAACCCGAGGTTGCCGGCCCTCCATCCGTCCACCGACACGTGCAAGATCCGACGTGGCTCTACCCGGTGGTGGTCGATGAGGCTACGAATGGCCCGTTTGATCTGCACGGACTTTCCCACGCGCCGCGGTCCGCGCAGCACGTACAGCCCGCCGTCCGTGAGGCTGTTGAGCACCTCTGGGTCGTATGCGAAGGGCGCCTCATCGGCTTCCCGCAGGTCTGGGTCATCCGCCGCCCAACCGTTCGGGTTGCGCCACCACCGGTTCGTG
>PWEU01000038.1 GCA_003554005.1 Nitriliruptoraceae bacterium | reverse complement strand
CGAGCGCCCGGGTCGTCGCGAGGACGAGCAGGAAGCCCAGGAACGGCAGCACGGGGATGAGCCAGGCGAGCCCGATCACCCCCGAGGTCGTCGTGACGACCTCGTTGGCGACCCCGGACGCCTCCGCAGCGAGCAGGATCACGTCACCACCTCAGCAGCTGGGGGACGTCCACGTCGAGCGTCCCGCGCCGGAAGTAGAGGTTGACGATCAGCGCGAGGCCGACCACCGCCTCCGCTGCGGCGACGACGATGACGAAGAACACGAAGACCTGGCCGTCGGGTCCGCCCCACATGCGGGCGGCCGCGGCCAGGGTCAGGTTGACGGAGTTCAGCATCAGCTCGATGCACATGAACATCACGATGGCGTTGCGGCGCAGGAGCACGCCGACCAGACCGATGCTGAACAGCAGGGCCGACACGATGAAGTAGTACCCGATGGCCACGGCTCAGCCCCTCCGCTCGTGGTCATGCGGGTGGTCGGAGGGCTCGCGGTCCTCCGGTTCGGGGTCACCGACCTCGGCGTGGGGCTCGCCGCCTTCGGCCCCCTCGGCCGCCGGCAGGCCAGCGGGCGCGAGGGCGTCGGCGTCGCCGCCACCGCTCGGCGCACCCGGGACCAGGTCGGCCTCGTCCTCGTCCTCCGGCGTCAGGTCCCGGCGGCGGGCGAGGATGACGGCGCCGATCGTGGCCACGGTCAGCAGCAGCGCCGAGAGCTCGAAAGCGTAGGTGTAGCGGGTGAACATCGTCCGCCCGAGGAACGCGACCCCCGACGGGTCATCCTCGCCGTAGGCCTCGGCCAGGCCACGGCAGTCGAACTGGTCGGGCGCGGCGGCGGGCGCGTCGGGCCCGCAGACCGAGGCCGGTGAGGGGGCGGGGCCGACGAAGGCGAACAGCAGCGCCCCGGCCAGCAGCGCGCCCCCGGCGACCGCGAGCACCCGGGCCGTCGGCTCGCTGGTCAGCAGGTCGTCGTTGTCGATGCCCAGCAGCATGATCACGAACAGGAACAGCACCATGATCGCGCCGGCGTAGACCAGCACCTGGATGATCGACAGGAAGGCCGACTCGAGGGTCAGGTACAGCCCGGCGATCGCCAGGAAGTTGAGGACGAGCATCAGGGCGCCGTGCACGATGTTGCGCATCGTGATCAGCGCGAGAGCTGAGCCGAGCGCCAGGACGGCGAACACCCAGAAGAGGAGGCCCTCTGCGGTGTTGCCGGCTCCAGCCTCCGCAGCTTGGGCCAGCAGCATCATCTAGCTCTCGCCTCCGGTGTCGGGTCGGACCTGGCCACCCACGGCCGCGGGGTCGTGCGGCGCGTCGCCGGATGGCGGGAGCTCGCCCGAGGGGACCACCGTCCCGGCCCGAGCTGAAGGAGCCGCTGCCGCGGAACGGTACTTGCCGCCGTGCAGCGTCGGGGGGGTGACGGCCAGCCCACCGTAGTAGTTCAGCCCGCGCTCGCGGACCTCACGGTCGGTGTGGGGGGTGTCCTCGCCGCCCTCGGGTACCTCGGCCAGCAGCTGTTCCTTGGTGTAGATCAGCTTCTGCCGGCTGTCGGCCGAGAACTCGTAGTCGTGGGTCATCGTCAGTGCCCGGGTCGGACACGCCTCGATGCACAGCCCGCACAGGATGCAGCGGTTGTAGTTGATCTGGTAGTCCTCGGCGTAGCGCTCCCCCGGGGAGTACCGCGACTCCAGGGTGTTGTCGGCACCCTGGACGTAGATCGCGTCGGCCGGACACGCCCAGGCGCACAGCTCGCAGCCGATGCACTTCTCGAGGCCGTCGGCGTAACGGTTGAGCTGGTGACGACCGTGGAAGCGGGGCTGCACCGGACGCGGCTTCTCCGGGTACTCGTGGGTCTCGACCGGCCGCAGCATGGTCCGCAGAGGGACGGAGAACCCGCGTCCGAGCACGGTGCGGGTCAGCAGCAGCCAGAGCAGCGCGAACAGCGCGACGATCGTGACCAGCGAGATGACCTGGGTCGGGATGTTCGCCAGCAGCTCGGTCACGGGGCGACCTCCTGGTGGTCGGTGGCCTGCAGTTCCGCGGAACCGGGCTCGTCCAGCGCCGGCGTCCGGCCAGCGGCGATGTCGGGCGCCTTGGCGACCGAGCGGGTGTCGCCGGCCGAGACCCGGCCGGAGAACACCAGGGCGAGCAGGATGACGGCGGCGGCCCCGGCCAGCCCGAGGCGGGTGCCCACCGGGATCCCGCCGGTCTGCTCGATCAGGACGAAGGCGGCCGTGACGAGCGTCCACACCAGCGCCACCGGGATCAGGACCTTCCAGCCCAGGTTCATCAGCTTGTCGTAGCGGTACCGCGGCATGGCGCCACGGAGCAGGATGAAGAAGAAGATGAACCCGGCCGTCTTCAGGAAGAACCACAGGATCGGCATGATCCAGGCCACGCTGTCGGGCAGCCCGAAGGTCGGCCCCGCGGGTCCACCGAGGAAGAGCGTCACCACGATCGCCGACATCGTGACCACGGACATGAACTCCGCCAGCATGAACATGCCGAACCGCATGCCCGAGTACTCGGTGTTGAAGCCGCCGACCAGCTCACCCTCGGCCTCGGCGAGGTCGAAGGGTGGCCGACCGGCTTCGGCGACCATGCCGATCACGAACACCAGGAAGGCCGGGAACAGCGGGATCGCGTACCAGGCGGGCACCCCGTCGATGAACCCGGGGCCCGACTGTCCGGCCACGATGTCCGACACCCGCAGGCTGCCGGCGTAGATGACGACGCTGGCCACCGCCAGCCCCTGAGCGATCTCGTAGGAGATCATCTGGGCGCTGGAGCGGATCCCGCCGAGCAGCGGGTAGGGCGAGTTGGAGGCCCAGCCGGCCAGGAACACGCTGTAGACGTGGATCGAACTCAGCGCCAGGATCCACAGCACCCCGATCGACAGGTCGGCCACCACGAGCGTGAAGGTCTCGCCGAACAGCGTGACCTCGCCTCCGATCGGGATGACCGCGACGACCAGGAACCCGGCGGTCACTCCGACCAGCGGCGCGAGGTTGTAGATGACCCGGTTGACCATCCCCGGCGTGATGTCCTCCTTGAAGAACATCTTCACGCCGTCCACCAGCGTCTGCAGTATGCCGAAGGGACCGACCCGGTTCGGTCCGAGCCGGGACTGCATCCTGGCGACGACCCGACGCTCGGCCCAGATCAGCACGGCGGTGATCAGCAGGAAGTAGGCGAACACCACCACCGCCTGGAGCAGCGGGACCCACAGCGGCTGTTCCATCAGGCGACCTCCCCGGCCGGAGCGTGCGTCGCATCCTCGGCGTCAGCGGCCCCAGCCAGCCGCTCCAGCGTCACCACCAGCTCGCCGTCGCGGTCGGCCAACGCGCCGGCGGGCTCGTCGGTGGAGTTGGCTGGCAGCACGACGACACCGGGCACCAGGTCGCGACGGACCTCGGCGACCAGCTCGAGTCGCGCGGTCCCGGCGACGACCGCGAGCAGGTCACCGTCGGCGATCTGGTGCTCCTCGGCATCGTGGGCGTTCAGCTCGACGCGCGCTGGCCGGGCGGTCGCGAGCAGGTCCGTCGCCCCGGCGAGCATCGTCCCCCGGTCCAGCAGCAGCGGCCGCGCGACGGCCACGAACCGGCCCTGCCCGGGGTCGTGCGCGGTGGGTGCCGGCACCGTCGGCCAGGCGGGGGGCACGGCGCGTCGACCCAGCCGCGCCATCTCCGCGCGGATGCCCTCCAGATCGTTGACGCCGAGGTCGTGACCGAGCAGGGCGGCCAACTGGACGATGATCTCCCAGTCCTGCTGGACCAGGTCGGGACCGTCGACGGCGCGGGCGAACCGCTGGGTACGCCCCTCCCAGTTCGTGCTGGACCCGGCCCGCTCCTGACGGCCGGTCGCCGGCAGGACGACGTCGGCGTGGGCGGTGACGGTCTCGGTCGCGGCGAGGTCCTGGCAGATGACGGTCGGCACCTTGGCGAGCGCGGCGCGGGCCAGCTCGGTCGAGGCGGCGTCCCGGGCCAGGTCGACCCCGATCAGGTGCAGGACGTCGATCCGACCGGCGGCAGCGTCGGTGAGGATCGCGTGGAGGTCACGACCGGGCTCGGTCGGCAGCTCGGTGTGCCACACCTCCTCGACCGCGGCCCGGTCGTCATCGTCGGCCAGGCGCCGGCCCCCGGGCAGCAGCCCGGCTGCCAGACCCGCCTCGATGGCGCCACGGGCCCCCGCCCGACGCGGGACGTAGGCCACGCGGCCGTCGACCGCCGCAGCCAACGCGGCCCCGGCGGTGAGGCTGCCGGCACCCGCGCGTTCACCGACCAGCACCGCCGGGGCTCCCTCTGCGCGCAGCGCCTCCGAGACCTCGTTCTGACCCTCGATGAGCGCGAGCAGGGCGGCGGCCTCCCCACCCGGTGCGGTGGGCACCCGACGCCAGGCCAGGTCCGCGAGCGTGCCGAGGGGCGGACCGACCACCACGATCCGGGCCTTGGACTGCCGCCAGGCCTTGCGCAGCCGGAGGTGGAGGATCGGGACCTCCTCCTCCGGGTCGAGGCCCGCGACCACGATCACCGGGGCGGCCTCCACCTCGGCGTAGGTCGCGGTGTCCCGCCCGATCAGCGCGCTGAGCTCCTCGGTCTCCACCGCCGGCGCGAACCGGGTCCGGTGGTCGAGGTCGTCGGTGCCGAGCACGGTGCGGGTGTACTTGGCGACCAGGTAGGCGTCCTCGTCGGCCAGCCGGCCGCCGGCGACCACGGCGACGCGCCCCGCCCCCGTCTCCCGGGAGGTCTGGACCGCCGAGACGATGTGCAGCAGGGCCTCGGCCCAGCTCGTCGGACGCAGCGCACCCTCCGCACCGCGCAGCTGCGGCTCGGTGATCCGCTGGGCGTCGGTGAGGTGGGTGAAGCCGAACCGGCCCTTGTCGCAGTTCCAGGCCTCGTTGACCGCCATGTTGGTGCGGGCCAGGGAGCGCTGGATCTCGCCCCGGCGGGACTGGACGGTCAAGGAGCAGCCAGCCGAACAGTGGTCGCACACGCTCGGGGTGGTGACCACGTCGAAGGGCCGGGCCTTGAAGCGGTAGCTGGTCGAGGTCAGCGCGCCGACCGGGCAGATCTGGATCACGTTGCCGGAGAAGTAGCTCTCGTAGGGCTCGTCCTCGTAGATGGCGACCTGCTCCAGGGCGCCCCGTTCGAACAGCTCGATGAAGGGGTCACCGGAGATCTGCTCGGAGAACCGGGTGCAACGGGCGCACAGCACGCACCGCTCCCGGTCGAGCAGGATCTGGGCACTGACCGCCACCGGCTTGTCGAAGCGCCGTTTCTGGTCGACGAAGCGGGAGGTGTTCGCGCCGTGCTTGAGAGCCTGGTCCTGCAGCGGGCACTCGCCGCCCTTGTCGCACATCGGGCAGTCGAGGGGGTGGTTGACCAGCAGGAACTCGAGCGTGCCCTCCTGCCCCTTGCGCGCCAGGTCGGAGGTGAGGTGGGTCCTGATGGCCTTGTCGGGCATCACCGTGGTGGTGCAGGCCATCATCGGCTTGGGCATGCCCTCCACCTCGACGATGCACTGGCGACAGGCACCGACGGGATCGAGCAGCGGGTGGTCGCAGAAGCGCGGCACGATGGTCCCGAGCTGCTCGGCCGCACGGATGATCAAGGTGCCCTTGGGCACGCTGATCTCCTGGCCGTCGATCGTGAAGGTGACGAGGTCGTCCTGATCCACCGGGTCCTCCGCCATCGTCAGGCCTGCCCGGCCGGTTCGGCCGTGAAGGTCGGGACCTGCGCGTTGCCGTGGTCGCGCGCACGCACGGCGAGGGTCGGGATGTCGTCCCGGGGTGGGGTCACCCCGAGCGGGCAGCGGCTCTCACGCACATGGGCCTCGAACTCGTCGCGGAAGTGCTGGAGCCCGGCCACGATCGGCGAGGTGAGCGCGTCGCCGAGGGCACAGAAGCTGCGCCCGAAGATGTTGTCACACACATCCTGCAGCAGCTCGAGATCCTCCATCGTCCCGCTGCCGGTCTCGATGCGCTGGAGCACCTGGGCCAGCCAGTAGCCGCCCTCGCGACAGGGGGTGCACTTACCACAGGACTCGTGCTCGTAGAACCGGGTCCAGCCGAGCACCGCGTCGACGACGCAGCGCTGATCGGAGTAGATCATGACCGCGCCGGTGCCGAGCATCGACCCGGCCTCGATGATGGCCTCGTAGGTGTAGTCGGCGTCGATCGCCTCGGCCGGCAGCAGGGGGGTCGAGGAGCCGCCGGGGCAGAAGAACTTCAGCTCGCGCCCGTCCTTCATCCCCCCGGCGATCTCGATCAGCTCCCGCATCGGGATACCCATCGGGACCTCGTAGTTGCCGGGGTTGGCGACGTCGCCGGAGACGCCGACGAGCTTCGGGCCCGTGGACTTCTCCGTGCCCCACTGGGTCCACCAGTCGACGCCGTGACGCAGGATGAAGGGCACGGCCGCGATCGACTCGACGTTGTTCACCGTGGTCGGGCAGCTGTAGAGGCCCTTGGCGGCCGGGAACGGGGGACGCAGCCGGGGCTGGCCGCGCTTGCCCTCGAGCGAGTCGAGCAGCGCCGTCTCCTCGCCGCAGATGTAGGCGCCCGCGGCGCGGGGCAGCGCGAGGTCGAAGCGCTTGCCCGACCCCATCACATCCGCACCGAGGTAACCCTTCTCGTAGGCCTGGGCGATCGCCTTGGACAGCTGCCGACCGGCGTGGCGGAACTCGCCGCGGAGGGAGATGTAGCCCTGGACCGAGTTGATGGCCAGACCCCCGACGATCATGCCCTCCACCAGCTGGTGGGGATCGTTCTCCATCAGCGGCCGGTCCTTGAAGGTCCCCGGCTCGCCTTCGTCGGCGTTGCACACGATGTAGATGGGCTTGCCCGTGCCCTGGGCCACGAAGGACCACTTCAGCCCGGTCGGGAACCCGGCGCCGCCACGACCCCGGACACCGGCGTCCTTGACGGCATCGATGATCTCGGTCGGCTCCATCTCCAACGCCCGGCGGAGCCCCTCGTAGCCGCCGTGCTGCTCGTAGACGTCGATGTCGTCGACGCCCTCGACGCCGTAGCGCTCGGACATCGCGATGATGGCTGACGTCGCGCCCATGTCAGGCCTCCTCGGTGTCGTCGCCGGCTTCGGCGGGGG
>PWEU01000191.1 GCA_003554005.1 Nitriliruptoraceae bacterium | reverse complement strand
GCGACCGGTTGGACGCCCACGGCATCCGGAGAGGCCCAGGGCTTCCACTTCCGGGTGACGGTCGCGGACTCGGCGCCGGTGGGTGCCACCGCGAGCGGGATCGACTTCACCTGGTCGGTGTCCACCACCAGCTGATCCCACCCCTTCTCGGCGCACTCCATGCGCGCGTCCGCGGCCCGAGCCCGACGGTGGTCCCTGACCACCGTCGGGCTGGCCGCGGACGTGCATCTGTTCCTGGTCCTGGCACTGGTGCTCTGGCTGCTGCTGCCCACCGTCGCGTTCGGCTGGAGCTCGGTGCTGGTGTCCAGCGGTTCGATGTCACCGGCGATCCGCGCCGGCGACATCGTGCTGCTCGACCGGCCGCCGGAGCTGCCGTTGGGTACGGGCACGGTCGTGACCTACCGGGACGGCGACGGCTTCGAGGCTCGCCTCGTCACCCACCGGGTCCGGCAGGTCGGTGATGACGGCGCCTACATCACCCGTGGTGACGCCAACGTGACCGACGACCTCCACCCGGTCCCGCCGGAGCGGGTGGAGGGCTACGGGCGGCTGCTGATCCCGATGCTCGGGCTACCGGTGCACTGGGCCCGGACCGACCGGTACCTGGAGCTCACGCTGTTCATCCTGGCGACGCTGGGCGCGGCCGTCGTCTCAGCGATGACCGCACCGCAGGTCGCCGCCGCTACCGAGCCCGTGCGACGACAGGTGCGCCGCGCCGTCCAGGCGGCCACCGGGTCGGCACCGCCACGGTCCGCCGCCTCGCGTCCGACGACCGCTGCGGCCGGCGACGAGTTGCTGTTCTCCCACCTGACGACGGGCGGCACCACCACCTCGCTGTGGGAGACGGTGCCGGTGCTGGCGACCGTTCCGGCCGCCCAGGCCATTTCGATCATGGTTGACGAGGTGACCGAGGCCCAGCACCCGTCGGAGACTGGTGACGAGCCCGACGAATCGGAGTTCCTCAGCGAGGTCACCGGCGACCCGAGCGCAGGGGCGCGTCGACTGCGCCGGTGGTCGGTGCTCGGCCTGGTGTTCGGCATGCTCGTCGCGGGCGGGCTCCGCCTCCCGGTTGCCGAGGCGGCACTGACCGCCTCGACCGCCAGCGTCAGCAACAGCTTCTCCACCGCCGCCGACCCAGGTGATGGCGAGCCGGGGCTGCCCGCCGAGGTCGTGCTGCCGCCCCTCGATGGCAACCCGAGCTTCGTCGGTGGCCAACAGGCCACGATCCTCGCCTTCGAGGTGCCCGTCACCGCCACCACGACGCTGCAAGGCACCGCCACCGCTCAGCTGGTGGTGCGCCCGAGCACCCCGGGCAACCCGGCGCGCACGATCGGGGTGACCCTGCAGACCTCCGATGGCTCGGTGCTCGCGGCTGCCTCGGTGCAGGAGCAGGGTTGGGCCGACGGGGACACCCTGGTCACCCTGCTGCTCACCCCCGAGCTGGACACGACCCTGCCGGCGGGCGAGGTGCTGACGGTGCTGGTCGAGGTCCGGCGGCTCGAGCTGCAGCTCGACGGCCCGTCGGTCGTGCTGCTGCCGGTCGTGGAGTGAGCGGCGATGTCTGTCTGCCGGCTTGGCGCGACGGGGCGTCCGCCCCGGCGAGGAGCTTCAGAAGAAGCGGGAGATGGTGGCCGTTCGGACACTGTCCGTTGGGTATCGTGGGGGTGGGACAGCCGACGGGGGAGCGCGGTGACGCCGCGGGATCGGCCGACCCGCAGACCCTGACCGTGTGAGGCTTCCATGGGTGGACGTCGGACCGCTCGGCGACGGTGGCCGCTGCGTGCGGCCCTCGTCGTGCTGCTCCTGCTGCTCCTCCCGGTCCCGTGGCTGCACGTGGTCTCGGAGGACCCGCCGGGCACGGCGTGGCGGCTCAGCGGCCGCCTGCAGGTCGACGGCCAGGTCGTGGACCCACCGGGCCGCTGGACCTGGCTGGCCGTGGGCCGGCCCGCACTGGTCGGCGAGGTGCTCCGTGACGCCGTGATCCCCCCCGACCGGCCGCCGGTCGACCTGCGTGCGGAGTCGATGACGCTGCGCCCGGCCCTGGCCGAGCCCGCCGCAGCCGCGGTCGGCCTGCGCCACGCCGGCGTGGACATCCCGCTGGGGCTGCTGGTCGAGGTCTACGAGCCGCTCATCGAGGGGCTGCCGGAGCGGGCGGTGATCACCCAGCTCGAGGGGATCGCGCTCACCGACAGGGAGGCCTGGGAGCGTGCCAGTGCTCGCGAGCCGATCCCGGAAGCGGTCGAGGGCGAGCAGGTTGCCGTCGGCGGGCCGGAGCAGCTGAGCTTCCAGACCGCCACCTCGGGCGCCTTCGTGGTCGAGCGTGGCGAGCACACCCTGCCCTACCGGGTGGTGCGGACCCTGGACACCGCACCGCAGACGCTGGACGCCCGGATCGCGTTCGCGGTGACCGAGGTGCTCCCGGCCGACTGGTTCCGGGAGCTCTCCCTCGGCAGCTCCCACGGGCTGATGGTCGCGTTGACGACCTACGCCCACGTGGCCGAGGGTGACCTCGCGGCCGGCCGCCACATCGCCGGCACCGGGGGGATCCGCGGCGACGGCACCGTGGTGGCGATCGGCGGGCTGAAGGCCAAGGCCGAGGCGGCGCGGCGGGCCGGCGCCGACGTGCTGTTCTTCCCGGCCTCCCAGGAGCTCATCCTGGAGGGGTTCGACGCGCGCGGCATGGCGCTCGTGCCGGTCACGACCCTGGCCGAGGCGATCGAGTGGCTCACCGGGCCGACGGCCTGAGGCATGAGGTCCGCCGGCGGTCGGGCTCGCCGGTGCTCTGGACGCAGAAGCGCTAGGCGCGCAGGCTCGGCATGCCGCGGATGTAGAAGATCAGGAAGGCGATACCGACCACGATCGCGGCGACGATGGTCCACAGCCCCCAGGGCTCGTCCAGCAGGTCGGCGAAGGGGGACGACTCCTCGACGGCTGCTGCCGGCTCCTCGTCCAGGGGCTCGGGCTCTTCCGGGATCGACTCCTCCTCGGGTTCCTCTGCCGGCGCCTCCGGTTCCTCCGGCTCCTCGGGGGAGGGTGGCAGCTCGACGGCGCGGGTCCCCGTGACCTCCCCGTCGTCCTGGGTGAGGCGGACCTCGACCGTCGCCTCGTCGAAGGCCTCGGAGGTGTAGGTCAGCTCGTACTGGTTCATCAGGCTCGCAGCGATGTCGGCGTAGACGGCACTGATGTCATCCAGGTCGGTCGGGGAGGCGACGAAACCCTGGTCGGCGGCACTGGCCAGCGACCGCAGGGCCTCCAGGTCCTGCTCATCGATGTCGGGGTCGTCGCGTCCGAACCGCTCGCGGGGCACCGGGCGGTCGGTGGTGATCAGCTCCACGAGGTGCAGGACCTCGGCCCCGTCGGCGAGCCGCTCGGTGAGCTCGTCCAGGGTCGTGCTGCTGCGGTTGTCGCCACCGTCGGTGAGGACCACGATGGCCTGCCCGTCGCTGTCGCGGTCGTCGAACAGGTCCAGGGCGAGTTCGATCGCGTCGTACAGCGCGGTCCAGCCGCCGGCGCTCAGCCCCGTCAGCGCGTCGCCGGTCTCCTCACGGTCATCCGTGAAGTCGCTGCGCAGGCTGGCGGTGGTGCTGAACTCGATCACCGACAGCTGGACCACTGCGGGCATGCTCTCAACGAACTCCTGCGCGGCCTGCTGGGCCGCCGCCAGCGGGGCGCCCTCCATGCTCCCGGAGGTGTCGATGATCAGCGCCACCTCGAGGTCCTCGCTGTCGAGGCGCTGGACCGCGACGTCGCGTTCCTGCCCGTTCTCCAGCAGCACGAAGGCATCCTCGGCGGCAGCCGGGTCGATCACGCCGCGGCGGGCGTTGACCGTCACGCTGACCTCGGGGTAGTCGTCGACCCGGGCTCCGGAGATGGACAGACCGTCGTCCTGGTCGTCGTCGACCGCCCAACCTGGCACGGCCAGCGTTAGAGGGCCAGCGAGCAGCAACCCTGTCGCGAGGATGGCGACGCCGGTCGACCACCCGCGATGCGGTCGGGGGGCCCGATGGGTGGAGCTCCGATGATGGCGCGGCCACCGCCCCATGTCGACGCCTCCCGTCCCGGTTCGAACTGCGGCCGCTCCCGCCGACACCGGACCGCAGCGGTCCGCAGGTGCGGCACCCCGCATCTTCCGAGGCTAGGGACCGGCGCGGGCGCGGGCAACGCGGTGGGTGTTGCGCCGATCGTGGCCAGCTGGCGGTCCGGAGGCTTCCGCCCCTGCCGGCGGCCAGCTGGGGCCAGATGGTCCTTCCCCACGTGCGTGCGGCCACGTAGAGTTGCCGTATCGGCGCGCTCGGCGCACGCGCCGGGGGAGCTGGTGACATGGATCCTCGACCGCTCACGAGCCAGCAGGACCAGCACACGGTGGTCGTGCCCCGCAACCTGGTCGTCGCGATGGACGACAGCGAGCTCGCTCGCATGGGGCTGGTGGTCGCCCGGTCCGTCGCTGCACCGTTCAAGGCATCCGTGCACCGCGTCAAGGTGTCGGTGACCAAGCCCTCGTCGCTGTCGGACGCCCGCGCGATTCACGAGGACGCCCTGTCGCTGATGGGCCACGTCCAGACCCCATCGTGGGCGAAGTCGACCTGGAGCGCACGCCGGCGTCCGGTCACCAGCCCGACAGAGCAGGACGTGGTCGGCCTCGTCGACGATGCCGGCGACGTGGACGCCATCCTGTCGGCCCGGACGGTCGTCGACGGGCTGCGCACCTACGTGGCGAAGAAGCGCGACCCGATGATCTGCCTGGCGGCCCGCGCCCGCAGCGGCCTGCACCGCCAGCTGCTCGGCAGCACCACCGAGTCGCTCCTGGAACGCGCACCCTGCCCGGTGCTGGCCGTCGGGCCGCAGCTGGACCGGTCGCAGGCTGCCTACCCCGCCCGCTCGATCCTGCTCGCCGCCGGGTCGATGCTGCCGCCGGGCACCCTGCCGCTGGTCGCCGCCTGGAGCCAGGCGACCGGTGCGGAGATCACCGCGGTGCGGGTAGCACCGCCGATGTCGTCGCTGGAGAGGATGCTGGCCGGCCAGACCCGGACGGACGGGGAGCTCGACGAGCTCGTCGCCACGCTGCTCGGCATGGGCGTCGAGGCCACGGCACGGACCCTGCACGGGACCAACCCCGCCTCGGCGCTGCTGACCTTCGCCGACGAGCTCGAGGAGCCGGTGCTGATCGCGGCACCGGTCGGTGAGCGCATCGGCCGTGAGCCCACCAACGTCACCCGGCAGCTGCTGCAGCGCAGCCGGTGGCCTGTGCTCGCCAGCGTCGGCACGCCTTCGTGACCGGACGGGCCCGCACCTGAGCGTCGTCGACCCGCCGACCAGCCGGCCTGGCCGACCAGCTGCGATCAGCCGGCCTGCTCCAGCCAGCACAGCAGCGTGCGCGCCGGCACGCCGGTGCCCTGCTTGCTGAGGTGGTCGCGCTCGCTGTTGCGCCACGACGCGCCCGCGATGTCCAGGTGCGCCCACGGGGTGCCGTCCACGAAGTGACGCAGGAACAGCCCGCCGACGCTGGCGCCGGCGCCCTGCTCCTTGTCGCCGATGTTGCGCAGGTCGGCCACGTCGGACTCGAGCCCCTCGCTCAGCTCCTCCCACAGCGGGAGGTGCCAGCTGGGCTCCCCGGCCTCCTCGCCGGCGGTGAGCAGCTGGCGCAGGAGGTCGTCGTCGTTGGCGAACACCCCGATGGCGTGCCGGCCGATCGCGGCGGAGACCGCACCGGTCAGCGTCGCCACGTCGACGATCGCGTCCACGTCGGACTCCGCGGCCAGGATCAGCCCGTCCGCCAGCACCAGCCGCCCCTCGGCGTCGGTGTTGAGCACCTCGACGGTGGTGCCGTCGCGGTAGGTGACGACGTCGGAGGGGCGGGTCGCCGAGCCGCTGGGCATGTTCTCGGCCAGGCAGAGCTCAGCGTGGACCTCGACGCGCACGCGGCTGTCGGGTAGCGCCGCGAACACCCCGACGATCGCGGCGACCCCGCCCATGTCGCCCTTCATCGCGTCCATCAGGGTGGAGGGGCGCTTGAGCGAGATCCCGCCGGAGTCGAAGGTGATGCCCTTGCCGACCAGCGACACCGAGGCCACCGGGTTGGCGGGCCGGTAGCGCAGCCGCACCAGCCGCGGGGGCCGGGCCGAGCCGTCGGCGACCGACAGCAGGCCGGCGCAGCGCTCGGCGCGCAGCCGCTCCTCGTCCCAGACCTCCACCTCGACACGGTCGTCGAGCAGCTCGGTCACGTAGGCGGCGACCTCCTCCGGACCCATACGGTTCGGTGGGGCGTTGACCAGGTCCCGGGCCACGCACTGGGCCCGGGCGTGCAGCTCCGCGAGGTGCAGGGCCTCGGCGGCGCCCTCGGCCAGCGAGGAGGGCACCACCAGGGTCACGTCGGTCAGCCGAGCGGGGGAGGGGGTGCCACGGGCGTCCTCGTAGCGGTAGGCGCCCAGCAGCGCACCCTCGGCCGCGGCCTGGATGGAGCCGACCGATGCCTCCACCAGCGGCAGGGTGGTCGCGACCGTGGTCGCCGAGGTCACCAGGCTCCGGATCGCCGCGCCGGCGGCCCGGCGCACCATCGCGGTGTCGAGCTCGTCCAGGCGGCCGAGGCCGACCAGGGTGACCCGCCCCCAGGGCTGGCCCGGGGCGGCGAGGTGGAGGACCTCACCGGGCTTGCCGCGGAAGGACGCGTCCCGGGGCACCTCGGACAGGCCGACGGCCCGCAGCGCGGTGTCGGTGCCCGGGCCCTCGATCGCGCCGCGGAAGACCGGCACCACCAGCACGTCCACGGCCAGGTCGGTGATCGCGTCGGTGGTGACGTGGACGTTCGGCAGCTGGGACACGCTGGGGGGACTCCGGCTCGGCGGTGGGGACCGGTCGAGCCTACTGACCAGCGACGCTCGACCGGCATCGGCAGCCTGCGATCGCCGCCACCGTGCCCTGTCCCGCGCCGCGAGGGCCACCGTCCGTGCTGTCGGGCCAGCGCCATCCGCGGCGGCACCGGGCTAGCCTCCGTCCGGCAGCACAGTCACTCGGACCACGCACAGGGGCGGGACCATCTCGACGAGCCCGACACCGGCGATCCGGCTCCGCGAGGTCACGAAGCGGTTCCCGGGCTCGGCGGAGGACGCGGTCTC
>PWEU01000323.1 GCA_003554005.1 Nitriliruptoraceae bacterium | reverse complement strand
CGGCCTGCGCCGCGACCAGCAGCCACCCGATCGTGCGACGGTCCATCTCGGCCTCCCGAAGTGACCTGAGCGTACGGTGGCAGCACATCGTTCGATACGGCCACCAAGCCGACGCGCCAGGACGCGATCGACGGGACCTTGTCAGGCTTGCCGTTGCGCCCCGACCGAGGCGGAAGCGGCCCCGCTCGGGCGGTCGGGACGGCCGTGCCGGGCGAGGCTCGCGTTCCTCCACCGGTCGTCACCGGTGACCTCGCGACCGAACCACACCGGAGGCTCGAAGGCCGCCGCCGCCGCCTCGCTGTCGAACTCCACCTCGATGCGGCACAGCCCTTCGAGCGCGTCGCCGTAGACGTCCACCTCGGCGACCTGCTGGCCGATCGGAACCCGATGCCGGTGCTTCGCGATCCGCCGTCCCTGTGTCAGCGGCCACAACGCCTCGGCATCGGCCGCAGCGACCGCCAGCTCCACCTCGTCGCGGGTCAACCCACCCCCGGACTTGATGGTCAGCACGGCGTCGTCGGCGGTGATGCGGAGCCGAACTTCCACCTTGCCCTCGCTGGCCACGTAGCCTTGCCGCAGCGGGACACCGGGACCGAGCAGCTCGGTGTCCGGTCGGCGGTCAGCGACGAAGGCGCGTTCGATCTCGACCGGCATGGCGGTCCCCCGGGCAACGTGGAAGCGGTGGCGGATGGCGAGCGTAGTCTTGGACGGCCGCAGAGAGCCGAGCGGGCCGATCGTCGGGGTACTGGAGGCCGAGGGCATCGTGCTCGGGCCGCCTGAGATGCTGCGGCGGACCCGGTACGACACCTTCGACGGGCGGCTGCACGGCAAGGGGCTGCGGCTGGAGGCGCGCACCCGGGACACCGAGGGGCACGCCCTGGTCGTGACGGCCGGCAACGGCCCACCGGCCCGGCTGTTCCTGTCGGCGCCACTGGTCCCCACCGAGCCCCTGGCCGTGACCACGCTGCCCCCCGGCCCGCTGCGGTCGCGGCTGCTGAGCCCCGCGGCCGACCGGGCGCTGCTCCCACAGCTCACGCTCCGCTCGGTGCGGCGCAGCGGTACGGCGGTGGACGCCGACGGCATCCCGCTCGTCACCGTCCACCTCGACAGCGACCTGGAGATCAGCCGTCCCGGCACCCGACCCGGGACCGGTGCCGATACCACCGACGCCGTCGCCTGGACGATCGAGGTGGAGGAGCTACCTGGTCGTCACAAGCCCGCCCGGGCGCTGCTGCAGACCCTGACCGGGGCGCTGGACACCGACCCGGCAACGCCGGCAGCGGTGGAGGGCGACGCGCTGGAACGCGCCGCGCTCGCCGCCCAGGTCGACCGTCGTGGCTGGCGGGGCCCGGTGCGGCCCGACCTCGACCGGCACGCCGCCGCCCTGCTCGGGCTGCGGGCGGTGCTGCGCAGCTTCGCCGACGCGCTCGATGCGAACTGGGACGGGACCGTCGACCACCTCGACGACGAGTTCCTCCACGACCTGCGGATCGCCGTGCGCCAGACCCGGTCCCTGCTCGTCGAGGGTCGGCGCATCCTCCCCAAGGACATGCGTGCCCGGCAGCGCGAGGCGTTCCGCTGGTTCGGCACCGTGACGTCGCCGGCGCGGGACCTCGACGTCTACGTCGCCGGCTGGCGCACGTTGACCTCCCCGCTGTCCGACGAGGACGCCCGCGCCCTCGAGCCGGTCCTGGCCCACCTCGCCGGGAAGCAGGCGTCGGCCCATGCACAGGTCGCCCAGGGCCTGCGCTCCCGGACGGCCCGACAGCTGCGCGAGGACTGGCGGGCATGGCTGGATCTGCCGGATGCCGAGGTGGCCCGCGGCAAGCACGCCCACAAGCCCCTCGGTGAGATGATCGGCGCCCGGATCATGGCCGCCCAGCACCAGCTGCTGGTCGACGGACGTCGGATCGACGCCGGGTCGCTCGCGACCGACCTCCACGAGCTGCGCAAGGACGGCAAGCGTCTGCGCTACCTGCTGGAGGGGTTCGGCCACCTCGGCGGCAGGAAGCGCAGCCGAGCGGTGATCCGCCACCTCAAGGACCTCCAGGACAACCTCGGCGCCCACCAGGACGCCGAGGTCCAGGCCGACCGCTTGCGCCAGACGCTGGCCGAGCTGACCGATGTGTCGGCGGAGGAGGGCGCCGGCGAGCCCGCCCCGGCGATGCTGGCCGCCGGGGAACGGCTGGCCAGCATCCTGGACCGTCGGCAGGCCGCGGAGCGGGCCGACTTCCACGACCGGTTCGCCGCCTACGACGACAAGCGGGCGCGACGGACCGTCGAGGACCTCGTCGCACGGATGTCACGGTGAAGGTCCTCGCAGCGGCCAGCATCAAGGGAGGGGTGGGCAAGACCGCCACGGCCGTCAACGTGGCCGCCGAGGCGACCCGAGACGGGGTGCGGGTCCTGCTGTGGGACCTCGATCCGCAGGGCTCGGCGACCTACCTGCTCCGGGCCGAGCACCACCTGACCGGTGGTGGCGCCCGGGGGCTCGTCGGGGCGGGGAGCGAGCTCGCACCCCACGTGCGTGCCACCTCGGTACCGGGCCTGCACGTGCTGCCATCGGACCTGTCGCTTAGGTACCTGGACCGCCACCTGGACGACGTCGACCGACCTCGACGGCGGCTCGGTGCGCTGCTGCCGCCGCTGGAGGACGCCTACGACCTGGTCGTGCTGGACTGTCCTCCCGGCGCCTCCCTCGGCATCGAGAGCGCACTGCGGGCCACCGACGTCCTCCTCGTCCCCGTGGTGCCGACGACGCTGGCCATGCTGACACTGACGCAGTTGGAGGAGGTCGTCGCGGCGCGGCGGCGCCGCCCGCGGTTCCTCGCCCACGTCTCCATGCTCGACCGACGCAAGAAGCTGCAACGGGAGACGGTGACCACGCTGGCTGAGCGCGAGGACGTGCTCGCAACCATGATCCCCAACACCACGGTCGTGGAGCGGATGGGGCCCGAACGCGCCCCGGTGCGCACCTTCGCCCCCCGTTCGGTCGCGACCGCGGCCTACGAGCAGCTGTGGCACGAGCTGACGCCGATGCTGTGGCGCTGACCGCGCCACCGGACACCGGGCCCTCTAGGTTCCGGGGCCCCGGATCCGGAGCCACGACCATCGCCACCCACATCCTCGCCGACCGCCTGCTCCCCGGCCGCGGAGGGCCCATCGTCGACGCGGCCGTCGTGCTCGACGGCACCAGCATCACCTACGCCGGTCCCGCCGAACTCGCCCCCGACCCGCTGGGGACCGAGGTGGTGCGCACGGACACGGTGATGCCGGGGATGTGGGACTGCCACACCCACCTGGTGGGTCTGCAGCGCATGGCGCTGACCGGGTTGTACGAGGTCCCGATCGCGGTCCGGGCGGCGCGGGCGACCAAGGATCTGGAACGCGCGCTGCGGGCCGGGGTGACCTCGATCCGCGACGCCGGGGGGATGGGCGTGCTGCTCGGCCGTGCCGTCCGCGAGGGCAGCATCCCCGGACCCCACGTCTACGGCGCCGGGGCGATCCTGTCGCCCACCGGCGGGCACGCCGACCTCCACGACCTCCCGCTGGAGTGGTTCCACGACCTGGCCATCCACGACGGAACCCTGCGCGTCTGTGACGGCGTCGATGCCTGCATGACCGCCGTCCGGGAGCAGCTGCGGATCGGGGCGGACGTCATCAAGGTCTGCGCCTCGGGTGGGGTCCTGTCCGAACGGGACCACCCGATCCACCAGCAGTTCACCGACGCCGAGCTGCGGGCGATCGTCGAGGTGGCCGGGATGGCGGACCGCACGGTCATGGCCCACTGCCACGGCAAGCCGGGGATGCTGGCCGCGATCGAGGCCGGCGTGGGCTCGATCGAGCACGGGACCTACCTCGACGAGGAGGTCTGCGCCGCGATGGTCGAGCGCGATGTCATCCTCGTGCCGACCCGCCTGATCGTGTCCGACCTGACCGCCGCCGGCCAGGGGCCGCTGTCGGATGCGATGTGGCAGAAGCTGCTGGCCACCGAAGCCCTGCACCGCGACGCGGTCGCCCTCGCCCACGAGCACGGGGTCACGATCGCGATGGGGACCGACATCGCGATCTCCACGCCCGGAGCGCCCGACGCCTGGGGACGGCACGGCCACGAACTGGGCCTGCTGGTCGAGTCCGGGCTCACCCCACTCGAGGCCATCGAGGCCGCGACCGCCACCGGTCCCCTGTCGCTGGGGCCCCGGGCACCGCGGGCCGGGCAGCTGGTCGCCGGCTTCGACGCCGACGTGCTCACCGTGCGCGGTGACCCCAGCACCAGCATCGAGGTGCTGGCCGACCCCGCGAACATCACCGGGGTATGGAAGCATGGCGTCCGGGTCGTCGATGGGCGGTGACCTGGACCGTCGGTCGTTGGTCATCAGGCACGTGACGTCGTCGTGGAAGCAGCGCGGTCTCTCCGGCCACCAGCGCCCCCTCTCGGGTCGCGGACGCGATGCGCTGCCCCACCACGCCCGGGTCACGACGCCTGTCAGCCGGCCCTGGCGACCGCCGCGTCGACGTCCGCGGCGGTGAGCTCGGTGAGCAGTTCGTCGCAGGGCTCGGCGACGGCGACGACGCGCTGGGCGTGGGTGGCCAGGGTCGCCTCGAAGAGGTTGCGGACCTCCCGGCCGTTGCCGAACCCGCGGCTGCGGTCCGTCGCGTCCAGGTGGGTCTGCAGGGCCGACAGACCGTCGTCGGTGAAGCGGTAGCCCGAGCGGTCGGCCTGGTGGGTGGCGATCGCGAGCAGCTCCGAGGTCGGGTAGTCGGGGAAGTGGATCGTGCGCGGGAAGCGGGAGGACAACCCCGGGTTGGAGGCGATGAAGTCGGCCATCTCCTCGGGGGACCCGGCGACGATCACCACCAGGCGGTCGCGGTGGTCCTCCATCAGCTTGACCAGGGTGTCCACGGCCTCCTGGCCGAAGTCACCACCGCCGGCCCCCCCACCGCTGCCCCGCGTCAGGGCGTAGGCCTCGTCGATCAGCAGCACGCCGTCCAGGGCGGAGGTGACCACCTCGGTGACCTTGGCCGCGGTCTGGCCGACGTAGCCGGCGACCAGGCCGGCGCGGTCGGTCTCCACGACGTGTCCGCGGGCCACCGCCCCGAGGCTGACGTAGATCCGGCCGACGAGCCGGGCCACGGTGGTCTTGCCCGTCCCCGGGTTCCCCGTGAACACCAGGTGGCGGGACGTGGGCACGCTGGTCAGCCCCCGGTCCTCACGCAGCCGCTGCACCGTCAACAGGTCGGCGACCAGCTGCACCTCGGCCTTGACGGGCGCCAGACCGATGAGGGCATCGAGCTCGGCGAGGACCTCCGACAGAGGTTCTGGCGCCGCCGTGGGAACCGGTGGCCGCTGGCCGGTGGCATCCGTCCCGGGTCCCGCCGCCCGGGCGGGCGTGACCGGAGGCCACCCGTTCAGCTGCTCGGGGACCGACCCCGCGACGTCCGGGAGCCTGCCAGCGGGGACCGGAGGTGGGGCAGACGGCAGAGGAGGAGGCCGGGGGCTGAAGAACCCGCCGTCTGGACGACGCTCGTCGGGGGTGCTCCCCCCGGCGTCGTGGATCGCGGCCAGCAGGTTCTGGCGGAACCGCGCGATGGCATCGAGCTCGACCTGAGACGGCTCGAGATCGACGGCCGCCACCGCGTGTCCGACGGCGACGGCCGCCTGGAGGTAGCGCCACACACGGTCGCCGTCGTCACGGCGGTCAGCTGCGAGCAGGGCCCGTGCCAGATCCGAGGGGCGACCGAGCCGGGCACGCGCGCCGGTCAGCATGCCGCTGCGTCGCAGATCGGTCGGGCTCGCGCCCTGCAGCGGGGGCCCGACGCGGGGCCCCGCCACGCTGAGGAACGCCGCCACCTCGCCGTCGCTGTGGTGGACGTCGGCGTCGATGAAGCCCGCCGTCAGTGCCACCGCCTCCGCGACGGCGTCGGTCCAGGCCCCGTCCGCGGGCGTACCGGCCGAGACCAGATCGTCGGTCACGATCGCGACGAACCGGTCGACGGCGGTGTCGAGCATCGCGGTCACAGCGCCCTCGTGGCGTCGGTTGGCGGCCGGGCGGCCCGGCTCCGCCCTGTGCATCGGCACCGCACCGCCGGTGCTGGAGCGGCGGGTCGCGGGATGCCCGACACCGCCTCCGGTCGCCGTGGGTCCGGACCAGCGGCGCTGTCCTCTGTCAGCGACCGGGTCGGGCACCTACGGTCGAGCGAAGCTGCGATCCGGGGAGGCCCCAGGGTGCTCGTGCTGCGACGCCTGGCCACGCTGGTGGCGCTGCTGGTGGGCTCCGTCGTCCTGTTGCGGGGCCGGCTACTGACCTGGGGAGCAACCCCCGCAGAGGCCGGGATGCGCCTGCCCGGTGACCAACTGCTGCCGCGGGCCGACCTGATGGCGACGCGGGGGATCACCATCGCCGCCAGCCCCGCGCAGGTCTGGCCCTGGCTCTTGCAGCTCGGCCAGGGCCGCGGCGGCTTCTACAGCTACGACGCGC
This sequence comes from Nitriliruptoraceae bacterium, assembly GCA_003554005.1. Taxonomy (GTDB): domain Bacteria; phylum Actinomycetota; class Nitriliruptoria; order Nitriliruptorales; family Nitriliruptoraceae; genus T1Sed10-7. The sequence continues at coordinate 634 of PWEU01000323.1, read as the reverse complement.
TGGAGAACCTCATCGGCTGCGACATCCACAGCGCCGATCGGATCGTGCCGACCTGGCAGCACCTGGCGGTGGGTGACGAGGTCCACCTCCACCCCGAGGTCGCACTCTCCGTCCCCGCGGTCGAGCCGGACCACGCGCTGGTCCTGCGAGGTGCCATCTCGGCCACCGGCGACCAGCCGTCGGCGCCCTACGACTTCACGTGGGCCTTCGTGCTCCGGGATGACGGAGCGGGCACGACCCGGCTGCTGGTCCGTGAGCGGTACGCCTACCTGCAGCCAGCGGCGGCAGCGCTGGTGGAGCCGGTCGCGGTGGTCAGCTTCGTGATGACCCAGCGGATGCTCCGCGGTATCAGGGACCGCGCGGAGCGCGTCGGCCGCTAGGCGTCCGACACCGGCTCGGAGACGAACTCCTCGAGCCGCTCCACGAGCTCCCGGGCACCGACGAACACCGGGGTGCGCTGGTGGATGTCCTCCGGCTGCAGTTCCAGCAGCGAGGTGCGCCCGTCGGAGCCCAGCCCGCCCGCCTGCTCGGCGAGGTAGGCCAGCGGCGCACCCTCGTAGAGCAGGCGCAGCTTGCCGGCCGGCTCGTCGTCGGTGCCGGGGTAGGCGAAGATGCCCCCGTGGAGCAGGTTGCG
>PWEU01000054.1 GCA_003554005.1 Nitriliruptoraceae bacterium | reverse complement strand
TGTCAGCCAGCTCGACATCGGTGAGGGTCATGCGACCCTCGGTGACCGTCCCGGTCTTGTCGAGCAGCACGGTGTCCACCGTGCGGGTGGACTCCAGCACCTCGGCGCCCTTGATCAGGACCCCCAGGGAGGCTCCGCGACCGGTGCCGACCATGATGGCGGTGGGGGTGGCGAGTCCCAGCGCGCAGGGACAGGCGATCACCAGCACGGCCACCGCCCGGGTGATGGCATCCGACACCGCGAGGCCGGACCAGATCCAGAACCCGAAGGTGCTCGCTGCGATCACGAGCACGATCGGCACGAACACCGCCGAGACACGGTCCACCAGGGCCTCGATCGGCGCCTTGCCGCCCTGGGCCTGGGCGACCAGGTCCACGATCTGGGACAGCAGGGTCTCGCGCCCGACCGCGGTCAGCTCGACGATCAGCCGGCCCGACTCGTTCACGGTGCCGCCGACGACCTCGTCGCCCTGGCCGACCTCGACCGGGACGGGTTCGCCGGTGAGCATCGAGGTGTCGACCGCGGAGCTGCCGGAGACGACCACCCCGTCGCTCGGGATGCGCTCGCCGGGCCGGACCATGACCCGCATGCCCACCTCGAGGTCCTCGACCGGGAGCTGCGTGCCGTCCTCCAGCGTGGCGGTCTTCGCACCCAGTTCGAGCAGGCGCTTGATCGCCTGGGAGGAGCGTCCCTTGGCGCGGTGCTCGAACACGCGGCCGAGGATGATGGCGGTGATGATGGCCGCGGCGGTCTCGAAGTAGACCTCGGGGAGACCGGCCACGTTCAGCCGCATCCCCTCGTGGAAGGTCCCGGCCCCGAGGAACAGCAGGGCGACCACCGACCAGCCGTAAGCCACCGAGGTCCCGAGCGAGACCAGGGTGTCCATCGTGACCTGGCCGTGGCGCAGGTTGGTCGCGGCGTTGCGGTGGAACTCGCGGCCGCTGTAGAGCACCACGGGGGTGGTCAGCACCCAGGCCGCCCACTGCCAGCCGGTGAACATCAACGCCGGCACCATCGAGATCAGGACCGCCGGCACCGTGAACAGGGTCGCGATCAGCAGGTCACGGCGCAGCCGCCGCCGGCGACGCTCGTAGGCCGCGTCGTCGTCCGGGACCTCGGGGACCGCGTAGCCGACCTTCTCGATCGCGGCCTTGAACTGGGCGGGGTCGACCTTGCTGGCGTCGTAGGTGACGGCGGCCCGGTGGGTCGCGAAGTTGACGTTGGCCTGCTCCACCCCGTCGAGCTTGCCCAGCGCCCGGGACACGCGGTTGGAGCACGCAGCGCAGGTCATGCCCTCGACGGGTAGGACGAGCCGGCTGGCGCCGTTGGTGCCGTCGGACCCCGCGCGCGCAGCGAGGTCGGCGGCGGTCGTGGGATCGGTCTCGGTGGGCACGGCGCTCTCGTCGGTCGGGGCGGTCCGGGCGAGGTCGTGGACGGACGCTACTGGTACCTCCCAGGGGCGGCGATGCCAGGTGCGGTCGGAGCCTCGGGCGCTCGGTGGTGCAACGACCGGTGTCAGCCGGCGCGGTGCAGCTCGGAGACCAGGTGCTGGCTCTGCACCCCGGCGTAGGACATCCACAGCTCCGAGCGCAGCACATCCCCGTCCAGCATGAGCTCACGTTGGACGGCGTCCACCGGCTTGGCGCTGCCCGCGACCCCGATGGCGGTGCTGGCCAGGCGCAGCCGTAGCACCCCGCCCGGCGCAACCTCCACCTCGAGCTCCCCCTCCTGGACCTCGGTGAGTCCGAAGCTGTGGGCCAGGAGGAGCTCGACCCGGGTGTCGCCGGCGAGGCGCAGGAAGCCGTCCTCGGCGTGCATCGGCCGGCCCGACTCCAGGCCCCACGTGCGCTGCCGGTAGGCCAGCACGGGGGTGCCGTTGGAGGTGAAGGAGACCTCCTCCCGATAGCGGAAGGGGTCGACGGTGGGGAACTCGCCCGCGCCCGCACCGGCGAAGGTGCCGATCAGCGGAGCGAGCACGGTGGGCAGGGCGGCGGTCATCAGCCGATCCCCTGGAGATCGACCACGAAGACCAGGGTCTCCCCGGGGCCGATCACGTCACCGGCCCCCCGATCGCCGTACGCCAGCTCCGGTGGGATCGTGATCACCCGCCGGCCACCGACCCGCATGCCCTCCAGGCCCTGCTCCCAACCGGAGATGACCTGGCCGGCACCGAGCTGGAACTCCAGTGGCTGGCCCCGCTCCCACGATGCGTCGAACTCGCCCCCGTCCGACCACCGGACGCCGACGTACTGGACCGACAGCAGGTCACCCGGCGACGCCTGCTCCCCGTCGCCGACCACCAGATCCTCGACCTGGAGCTCGGACGGCGGTTCGTCCGCCGACACCAGCCCGTCGGTCACCGGCCGCTCTCCCAGATCCTGCGACATCGCCGTCTCCTCCTGTGTGTCCTCGGGGCCCTCGTCGGCTCGCTCGTCGGCGCAGCCGAGGAGCAGGACCGATCCCGCGACGAGTCCCACCAACGACCGCCTGCGCCCTGCACTGCCCATGACCGCCTCCTGGCGCTCCGGCCGGACCTTCCGCCCGCCGGCGAGGGCGACGGTACCGCCGCGGATCGGACAGGTAGCGTGCCGAGGATGCTGCTCCCCGTCCTCGGCGTCGTGCTCGGTCTCGCGCTGCTCACCGTGGCCGCGGACCAGTTCGTCGTCGGCGCGACCCGGATCGCCGCGCGGTTGCGGGTGTCGACGGTGGTGATCGGCGCGGTGGTGATCGGCTTCGGCACAAGCGCCCCGGAGTTGGTGGTGTCGGTGCTCGCCGGGCTGCAGGGCTCCCTGGACCTCGCGGTGGGCAACATCGTCGGCTCCAACATCGCCAACCTTTCGCTGGTCCTCGGGGTCGCGGCCCTGATCGCACCGGTCACCGTCAGCTCCCCGGTCCTACGCCGGGAGGCACCGCTCTCGCTCGCGCTGGTCCTGCTGCTCGGTCTGCTGCTGCAGAGCGGCACCTTGACGCTGCTGGACGGTGCCCTGCTGTTCACCGGGCTGGTGGTGGCGCTCTCCATCACCCTGCTCTCGGCACGCCGTCCCGGCGGGTCGGGCGCCCCGGTGGCGGTGGACGCCGTCCAGGAGTTCGTCGGCACCGGTGGCCGGTTGTCGCTGCCACGGGAGTCGACCCGCACCCTGCTCGGGCTCCTCGGGACCCTGGGGGCAGCGCAGCTGCTGGTGGTCTCCGCCACCGCGGTGGCACGCGAACTGGGGCTGAGCGAAGCGTTCATCGGGCTGACCGTCGTCGCGATCGGTACGTCGCTGCCCGAACTGGCGACGGCGGTGCAGGCGGCGCGTCGGGGCGAGACGGACCTGCTGATCGGCAACCTGCTGGGCAGCAACGTGTTCAACAGCGGCGCGGTCGCCGCGGCCGCGGCCATCGCCGGGGCGGGCCAGCCGATCAGCGCTGCGGTCTCCGGCGTCGGGACAGCGCTGATGGTCGGGGTGGCCACGTTGGCGACGCTGTTCATGGTCAGCCGGCGGACGGTCCACCGCATCGAGGCCATCGTGCTCCTGGCGATCTACCTCGGCCCCCTGCCACTGCTGGCGGGTTGACGACGGAGGCGGTGAGGATGGGGGCGAGGCAGCAGGACCGGGACCGCGCCGGTGAACTGGTGGTCCTGCACCACAGCGAGGTCTCCGGGCTGTCGGCCTTCGGTCCGGTGCTCGCGGCGGGCGAGGCCGGGCCCTGGCGCCTCTACCGGGTGGCCGAGGGCGACCGGCCGCCAGACGACCTCGACGACGTCGGCGGGGTCATCGTGCTCGGCGGCGTGATGTCCGCGGTCGAGCCCGACCACCATCCGTGGATGCCCGCCGAGCTCCGGTGGCTGCAGGAGGCGGTCGCTCGTGATGTGCCCGTGCTGGGTCTCTGCCTCGGCGCCCAGCTACTCGCCGCGGCGCTCGGCGGCGAGGTGGCGCCGCGCGCCGTACCGCAGGTCGGGGTGATCCCCCTGACACGGACCCGAACGGGCCGCGACGACCCCGTCGTGTCGGGCTGGTGCGACGGGACCCCGGCGCTGTTCCTCCACGAGGACGAGGCCAGCTCGCTGCCCGCGGCCGCGCAGCCGCTCCTCGATGGCGGTGACGGGATCCCGGCCTGGCGTTCCGGCAGCGCGCTCGCCGTGCAGTTCCATCCCGAGGTGGATGGGGCGACGCTCGCGCGATGGATCGCCGATCCGGGGCTGCAGCCGCTGCTGCACCGGGCAGGGGTCCGTGGCAGCGAGCTGTTGGCCGCCTATCGACCGCAGGCTCGGGAGGTGGTCGCCGAGGGTCGGGGCCTGCTGACACGGTTCCTGACCGGTCCCGTGGCGGCGCGACGGCGGGCACTGGCGGCGCGAGGTGGAGAGATGGCGCCGCCGGGTCGGGCACTGGCGGCGCGAGGTGGAGAGATGGCGCCGCCCTGCCCACCCGCCGGCAGCGCGATCGTGCACCACACCGGCTTCGACGTTGAGGAGCTGCGCGAGCGCCTACGCACTGCCGGGCAGCGCGTCAGCGTCGTCCTGCCGGCACGCAACGAGGCGGCGACCGTCGGCGACGTCGTCACGACGCTACGCCAGAGCCTCGTCGACGGGGTCGGGCTCATCGACGAGCTCCTGGTCGTCGACGCCGACTCGGAGGACGGGACCGGCGAGGTGGCCCGTCGCGCCGGCGCCCGGGTCGTCCGACAGCGCGAGGTGCTCCCCCACCTCGGCACGATCAGCGGCAAGGGCGAGGCGATGTGGAAAGGGCTGGCCGCCGCCGAGGGCGACCTGCTCGTCTACCTCGATGCGGACATCGTCGACATCGGGCCGCGGTTCGTCGTCGGACTGCTGGGTCCGCTGCTGCACGAGCCCGACGTGCTGCTCACCAAGGCGGTCTACGACCGTCCCCTGGCCTCCGCGGGCGAGGTGCGGGACTCCGGCGGCGGTCGGGTCACCGAGCTGCTGGCGCGTCCGGCGCTCGCGCTGTGGTTCCCAGAGCTCGCCGGATTCGCCCAGCCGCTGTCCGGGGAGATCGCCGCCCGGCGCAGCCTGCTCGAGGCGCTGCCGTTCGTCCAGGGCTACGGGGTCGAGCTCGCCATGCTCATCGACATCGCCGAGCGGTTCGGCACCGAGGCGATCCGGCAGGTCGACCTCGGCCGTCGGACCCACGACCACCAGGACCTCCCCGCGCTCGGCCGCATGGCAGCAGAGCTGCTCCAGGTCCTCACTGCACGCCGTCGTGACCCCCACGCCGCGCTGGCCTCGGAGCTCACGCTGTGGCAGCCAACCAGGGAAGCGACCGGTGCCGTGGCCCTGTCCCCCCACCTCGTCACCGCTTCCCAGCGACCACCGCTGCGTGAGGTGCTGCGCCGCGGACCAAGGGGATGATGCCGACGATCCGGACCAGGACGTGACTCTGGTCCCCTGCTCCCCGGCAGCATCGACGCTACGGTGATGACAGCCGGTGCGCACCGATACCGCTGGGTCCCGACAGCGGTCCGAAGCCGAGACGGTCACGGCCGGCTCGCAGGAGGAACAGGTCGCTGCCCGGAGGAGGCTCCATGGCCAGCCAGCGAGCCAAGGTCCTCGTCGTCGATGACGAGCCGGACGTCCTCCTGCTCTGTCGCGTCAACCTGGAGTTCGAGGGCTACGAGGTCGTCGAGGCGACCGATGGCGAGCAGGCCATGGAACAGGCCCGGTCGGAGTCGCCCGACGTGGTGCTGCTCGACGTCATGATGCCGACGCTGGACGGCTGGCAGGTCCTGAGCGCCATGAAGAGCGACGACGCGCTCAAGGACATCCCGGTGGTGATGCTGACGGCCAAGGTCCAGGACCAGGATCAGATCCGGGGTTGGTCCCAGGGGGCCGCCGACTACATCACCAAGCCCTTCTCCCCCCTCGCCCTCTCCCAGGTCCTCGAAGACGTGCTGTCCACGGACCCCGAGGAAGAGGAGCGTCGCCGCCGGATCATCCTCGAGAAGCTGCAGCTGCTGCACAACACCTGACCGACGCGGCCACGCCCCGGTGCCAGGTTGCCCTCAGCCGCGGTCGGCACCGACGACCACGTGCACCATCACCGAGGGGGACAGGTTCCCGGGCTGCTCGCGGGCCTCGGGAGCACCGATGTCGGCTGCGATCTGGCGCCCCGCCTCCTCGAAGCCGGCGGTCCACAACACGGTCGTGACGTCGTAGCGCAGCGCCGGGTTCCGGGCGATGATGCGGTAGCCCGCCTGCTCGAGCTCGCGGGCGACCCCCCCGGCCGCGGCGCCACCGTCGGCCTGGTAACCGTCCAACACCTGCACGCTGACCGTCGAGGGGTCGATGCGGTCCGGGGTGGGCTCCTCGGGCTCCTCGGGCTCTTCGGGCTCCCCAGGCTCCGGTTCGGGCTCCGGCTCGGGCTCTGGTTCCGGCTCCGGCTCCGGCTCGGGCTCTGGCTCTGGTTCCGGCTCGGGCTCGGGTTCCGGCTCGGGCTCTGGCTCTGGCTCCGGCTCGGGTTCCGGCTCCGGCTCGGGCTCCTCCTCGGGGGCGGCTTGCTCCTCCTCGTCGGGAGCATCGGCGATGACCAGCGGCGCGTCACCCACGCGGCCGAGACCGAAGAACAGCGCGGCTGAGGCGCCGATCACGAGGGCCACGACCCCGAGCGCCCGGATCACGAGCAGCGCGAGGCCCGTCTGCGGCGGTTGCTCAGCGTCGCCGGGGGTCACGGCAGCTCACCGAGTGCCGACGCCGACGCGCCGCTGGGCGCGCTGACGCTGGCGCTGAGCCCGCAGGCGACGCAGTCGCTTGACGAGCATCGGATCGTGGGCGAGCGCCACCTCGTCATCGATGATGCGGTTGAGCAGTTGGTAGTACCGCGTCGGCGACAGGTCGAAGCGCTCACGCACCGCCTCCTCCTTGTTGCCGGCGTGCTTCCACCACTCGCGTTCGAAGGTCAGGATCTCCGCGTCGCGCTCGGAGATCGTGTGCTGGGTGGTCGCCGGCATGGGGGTCCTCCTCGGGTGCGGCTGTGATGTTCGCAGACGAACCACATCGGTGCAACTACACCGACGTGGCCGTCCGTCTGGCACGCACCCCGGGGTGGTGCATAGCATCCGCGTCGACGCCGAGGTAGCTCAGTCCGGCAGAGCATCCGCCTTGTAAGCGGACGGTCAGGGGTTCGAATCCCCTCCTCGGCTCCACCGGCACCCACACCTCGACCTCGCGTCCCCCGATCAGGAGCACCTCGTGGCCACCAGTCCCGACGCCACGCC
>PWEU01000326.1 GCA_003554005.1 Nitriliruptoraceae bacterium | reverse complement strand
TCCCGCAGCTGCAGCGAGTCGTCCCGCTCGATGTCGAACATGTCCCGCACCGCGACGAACAGCTCGGCCTGCTTCACCGTGTCGATCCCGAGGTCGGCCTCCAGGTCCAGCTCCAGGTCCAACATGTCCGGCGGGTAGCCGGTCTGCTCGGCGACGAGCTCGAGGATGGCCGCCTCCAGCGGATCACCGGCCGGCGCCTCCTCCACCGCAGGCGCGCCCGCCGGCGCAGCCGCCGTCGCCGCGGCCGGAGCGGGCGCCGGGGCGAGCGCGGCCAGCTTGTCAGCTGGCGCACGGTCCCGCACGAACCCGATGACGTGGGACAGGCTCGGGTAGTCCCGCAGCTGTAGCGAGTCGTCCCGCTCGATGTCGAACATGTCCCGCACCGCGACGAACAGCTCGGCCTGCTTCACCGTGTCGATCCCGAGGTCGGCTTCCAGGTCCAGCTCCAGGTCCAACATGTCGGACGGGTAGCCGGTCTGCTCGGCGACGAGCTCGAGGATGGCCGCCTCCAGCGGATCACCGGCCGGCGCCTCCTCCACCGCAGGCGCGCCCGCCGGCGCAGCCGCGGGGGCAGCCGCCGGCGCAGCCGCCGGGGCAGCCGCCGGGGCCGGGGCCGCAGCGGGGATGCTCACCGAGGTGGCAGCCGGGGATGCCGGCCGTGCGCCGGGGCCGGTGTCGACCACCCGCAGCCAGCGCTGCACGACCTCGAGCTCCGCACCGGGCCGTCCGGTGATCCGCTCGAGCCAGCCCGTGAAGGCCGCCGGGTCGCTGACGCGGTAGGCGAAGCCGAGGTCATCGGGGGCGCGACGCTGGCCGTCGGCCACCGGCGTCCACCGCAGCAACATCATCGAGATCTGCGAGCCGAAGCCGGCGGCCAGCCGCAGGGCGAAGTTCACCGGATAGGAGCCCCCACGGGACAGGTGCAGCTGCCCGAGCTCCGGGTCGACCTCGCGGAAGTTCGGCACCGGTGGGACCATGCCGGTCTCCAGCGCCTTGATCGCGACGATGTCCTCGACGCCCACGCCCATCGGGTGGCCGGTGACGCCCTTGGTGTTGGCGATGACGATCTGGTCGGCACCGGTGCCGAAGACCTGCCGCAGCGCGTGGATCTCGGCCGCGGCGCTGCCACCCCGGGCCGGGGTGTAGGTCTCGTGGGAGACGAACACCGTCTCCGGTGCGATCGCGTCACGTGAGTACCCACGAGCCTCGGCCTGGGCGACGACCTCCTCCATCCCCTGGCCGATGTGCTGGACGTCCAGCCGGGTGCCGTGGAACGCGCTGTTGGCCGTGGTCGTACCGAGCACCTCGCAGATCGGGGTGATGCCCCGCTCGCGGGCGGCCTCGGCCGACTCCACGACGATCCCGGCCGCGCCCATGCCGAGCAGCATCCCGTGCCGGCGACGGTCGAAAGGCAGCGCGGCGTCCTCGACCCGCTCGTCGGTCGCAGCCGCACCGGTGGCCAGGAAGCCGGCACCGATCCACGGCAGCAGCTCGTCGCTGGAGGCGTCGTCGGCGGCCACCACGATCACGCGGCGGCAGCGACCGGCGCGGATCCAGTCCTCCGCGAGCGCGACGGCCTGGGTGGTGGAGGCGCAGGCGCTGTTGATCTGGGTGTTCGGGCCCCGCGCGCCGATGAGCTCCGCGAACTGCGAGTGCCCCATGGACAGCACGCGGAACAGGAAGCGGCGGTTGAACAGGTAGGTGTCCTCCTCGATGCGTCGATCGAGCTCGACGAGCTCGCGGTCGATCTCGTCGAGGGCGGCGCTGTCGGGCGTGGTCGCCGCGATCCGGTCGCGCAGCTGCTGGAGCTCGTCACGCTGGCGACGCCGAGCGGCGTCCTGCTCGTAGCGGCTGACCTCGTCGGTGATCTCCTCCATCCCAGGGAAGGCGCTGGCGAAGACGATGCCCGTGTCGTCACGCAGGTCTTCGGGCAGCCCCCAACGGTCGGGGAGTTGGCTGCCGACCCCGGTCGTGCGGTAGTGCTGGACCATCGGGATGCCGGCGTCGCGCAGCGCGTCGATGCCGGCGGCGATCGCCAGCTGCGTCGACCACCCGAGCGCCGCGACCCGGTCGGGGTCGACACCGAACTCCGCGGCGAGGTCCATGGTGCCGGCCTGCGCGGCGAGCTTGATCACCCGCGCCGGGTCATCGATCGTCTCGAAGCTGGCCTGCCCGTCGTCGCCCTTGACCAACCGGGTGATGTGGCGGTCGGCGATCTCCTGCCGGATGTGATCGGGGATCGGGGTGATGAACTGCTGCCCACCGAGGATGCGGGCGATCTGGTCGTCCGCGAAGATGCGCGGCGTGCCGGGCAACCCGGCTGACGCCCCGGTGATGGCCACTGGTTGCATCGCGGTCGGCGGACCAGCGGCGGCGGCCGGTGCCGGTGCGGCGGCGGGGCCACCCAGGCTGCCGGCACGTTCGAGGAAGGCACCCAGCGCTCGTCCGAGCTCGAGGTAGGAACGGTCGGTCTCGGACATGGCGGCAGGCTCCAGCGAGGTTGCGGGCGCGGGTGGCGCGGCGGTGACGGATGCGGTCCCCACCTCGGTGGCGGGAGTGGCCGCGGGGGCCGGGGTCGGGACGGTGGCGGGTGTCGAACGCGACACCGGGACCGGCCCCGGCGCCGGCGCGGCCGCCGGGACCCGACCGGTACCGAGCCCCGCGGCGTACAGCCCGCACAGGGCCTGGTTGAACGCGGCCTCGTCGGCGAACTTCGGGTGGTTGGTGAACAGGTTCAGGACCTCGTCGTCACCGAGGACATCGCTGGCCAGGCCCTGCAGGGCACGCTTGGGTCCGACCTCGACGAACCCCTCGGCGCCGGCCTCCCGCAGGCTCTGCAGGCCGGTGACGAACTGCACCGGCGAGGCGACCTGCTCGGCGAGCAGTTCGAGCATCCGCTCCCGGGCGTCCCCACCCATGGGATAGAACCCACCGGTCACGTTGGAGACCACCGGCAGCTGCGGCGCCCGCAGCTCGAGCCGCTCCAGGGTCCGACGCAGTGGCTCGCTGGCATCAGCGACGATCCGGGTGTGGAAGGCGTGGCTGACGGGAAGCACGAAGGTGGTGAAGCCGCGCTCATCACAGGCGGCGACGGCGGCCTCCACCGCGTCCGAGGCACCACCGAGCACCGACTGCGAGGTGGAGTTGACGTTGGCCAGCACGACGTAGCCGTCGACCTCGTCCGCGATGCGCTGGACCTCTTCCACGGGCGCGAAGACCGCGGCGAGCTTGCCCTGGTCCTCCACCTCGAGGCTGGCCATCTCGTGCCCGCGGGCGCTGACGGCCTCCAGCGCGGCAGCGAAGGTGAGTGATCCCGCCGAGACGAGCGCGGCGTACTCCCCGAGGCTGTGGCCCATGACCATGTCGGGGGTGATGCCGTAGGCGGCCAGCATCCGGGTCAGCGCCTCGTCGGCGGTGAGCATCGCCGGCTGGGTGATCTCGGTGGCCATCAGCTCGAGCTCGGCCGCCGCCTTGCGGTCCGGGTCGTCGCCGTCGAGCAGGATGTAGCTCGACAGCGGCCGCTCGATGAAGGCGGCCATGGCGACGTCGGCTTCGTCGTAGGTCGCCGCGACGATGCCGTCCAGCGCGGCGAGCCCCTTGAGCATGTCGACGTACTGCGAACCCTGGCCCGGGTAGAGGAACGCGACCTTCGCAGCCGGTCCCTGGCCCCGGAACACCCCCCGTGAGCGGAGCGGCTTCCACAGCGCGGGGGTGTCGATCGCCTTGAGCGCCGCGGCCGCCTTGTCGGCCAGGTCCTCGGCGTCGGCGAAGTCGATCGCGACCCGCTGCGCGGCCGCGAGGTCGTCGGCGAGCGGCGCCTGGACCGGTGGGGTGTCGCCGCGCGCGGCGGCGGCTGCGAGCTCCTGCAGGCGCTGCTTGAGGCCGCTCTCGTCGGCCGCGCCGAGCACGGCGGCACCGCGCAGCGGCGCCTTCGGCTCACCAGCTGCGGCGGTCGCCGGGGCGCCCGCCGCAGCGGGGGCGACAGCGGCGGCGTGGACCCGGGTCTGCTCGGGTGGCGGGATGCGACCCGGCTGGTACTCCTCGACGACCATGTGGAAGTTGGTGCCACCGAACCCGAAGGCGCTGACGCCGGCGGTGCGGACGCGGCCCGCCGGCACCTCCCAGTCACGCAGGGCCGCGTTGACGGTGAAGGGCGAGACCGACCAGTCGATGTTGGGGTTGGGCGTCTCGAAGTTGAGGCTCGGCGGCAGCTGGCCGTGGTGGATCGCCAGGGTGGTCTTCAGCAGCCCGGCGGCACCGGCAGCGGCCTTGAGGTGGCCGATGTTGGACTTCACCGAACCCAGGGCGATGCTGCCCGGCGCGAGGTCCGCGCCGGCGAAGGCATCGCCGATCGCTCCCACCTCGACGACGTCACCGACCCGGGTCGAGGTTCCGTGGGCCTCGATCAGGCTGCACTCGCCGGGGTGCACCCCGGAGGCCGCCCAGGCGCGCTCGACGGCGATGCGCTGCCCGGCCGGGTTGGGCGCGGTGATGCCCTTGCCCTTGCCGTCGCTGGCGCCGGCGACGGCACGGATCACCGCGTAGATTCGGTCACCGTCGCGCTCGGCGTCGGCCAGGCGCTTGAGCAGGAACAGCGCGCCGCCCTCACCCATCACGAAGCCGTTCGCGCGGGCGTCGAAGGGGTAGGTGCCGGTGGCGGAGAGAGCGCCGATGGCGCAGAACTTGATGAAGCTGGACGCACCGTTGTTGCGGTCCACGCCGCCGGTGATGACGGTGTCGAAGTCCCCGTCGTTGAGCCCGGCGATCGAGGCGTCGATCGCGGCCATGGCCGAGGCGCAGGCCGCGTCGGGGATGTAGTTGGGACCGTGCAGGTTGAACAGGTTCGCGATCCGCCCGGCCAGCACGTTGCCGAGCTCACCCGGCATCGAGTCCTCGGTCACCGGCGGGAGCTCGGCCCCCATGGTCGCGACCAGTTCGGCAGCCATCCGCTGCTGCGCGTCGACCGGGAGTGCCCCGAAGGACTCGGTGTGCTGCAGGAAGCGCACCACCTCCGGCGCGGCGATCCTGAGCGCGGTCTCGTAGTGCTTCTCGCCGCCCATGGCGTTGCCGCCGATCACGGCGGTGCGGTCCCGGTCGATCTCCTTGCCGTGGTCGGCGAGCAGCTCTCGGGTGCAGTTGACCGCCCACTTCTGGGCGTCGTCCATCGCTTCGGAGACCTTCGGCGGGATCGGCATCCGCCAGCCCATCGGGGCCCACTCCCAGTCGCGACACCAGCCGCCGATCTTGGAGTAGGTCTTGTCGGGCGTCGGCTCCGGCGCGTAGTACAGCGCCGGGTCCCAGCGGTCAGGGTCGACCTCGCTGATCGAGTACCGGCCCCCCGACACGTTGGCCCAGAAGGCCTTCGCGTCGGGTGCGTCCGGTAGGACCGCGCTGACCGCGATGATCGCTACTGGCTCCACGTCGTTGCCTCCCGCTCCCCCGTTGCCCTGCTGCTGTGGTGCTGCTCGGGGCCGCGCGCCCGTGGCCGTCGGCCCCAGAGCTCACGTGGCGTTCCGATCACGCCCGCCCGTAGATCACGTCGGCGACCCGGTCCAGGTCGGCCAACCCGCCGGCCTGCGCCGCGAGCACCTTGTCGGTTCCGACCGCCGCGCGCAGCGCCGCCACGTCGATGGTGTCGGCGGCGGCCACGATCAGCGCGACGCCCTCGCCGGCGACCTGCTGGGCGACCCGCCGCGCGTGCGCCCGGCTCACGTCGCCGATCCCGCCGGCGTCGAAGCGCGCGTCCGACTTCGGCGGCAACCCACCCTCGGCGGCCCGGGCGGCGCGGCGCACCAGCGCGGCCGACGCCTCGGCCTCCGCCATCAGCTCACCGAGCTTGAACAGCACGTGCTGGTTGCGGGTGAGCCGGCCGACACGCGCCGCTTCCAGCACCTCAGCGAGCGCGTGGTGTGCCAGCGCGGCGAGGTCCGCACCGATCCGTGGGTGGGTGGCGTGGGTGCGTTCGAGCTCGGTGGCCTGGTCGTGGTAGTGGGCGCCGCGGGACTTGAGGTGCTCCTGCCAGCGGTCACGGGCGATGGTCATCTCCATGATCTCCGAGGGGCCCTCGTAGATCGTGGTGATGCGTACGTCGCGCCTGATCTTCTCCACCATGTAGTCATGGGTGTAGCCGTAGCCACCGAGCGCCTGGATCGCGGCGTCGGCAGCGTCGTTGCCGGCCTCGGTCGCCACGTACTTGGCGATCGCTCCCTCGGTGTTGAGGTGGCCGTGGATGCCCTCGTCGATCTGTTCGGCGGTCTCCTCGATGTAGGCGCGCCCCGCCTCGAGGCGCAGGGCGTGGGGCACGATCAGCTTGTGGGTGTAGCCCTGCTTCTCCGACAGCGGGCCGCCGGCTTGGATGCGCTCCTTGGAGTAGGCGATCGCCCGCTCGAGTGCCTCCCAGCCGCCCCCCAACCCGAAGGCAGCGACCATCAGACGGGTGTAGCCGAAGACCTGCTGGGCCTGGACGAGCCCCTGGCCGAGCTCGGTGCCCACCAGCGCGTCGGCATCGACGTAGACGTCATCGAGGTACAACGCCGCGGTGTTGGACAGCCGGATGCCGTGCTTGTTCTCCGGCGCCGCGGCCGAGAAGCCCTCGAGCCCCTTCTCGAGGATGAACCAGGTCGGACCCTTCTCGGTGTTGGCCAGGATCGAGGACAGGTCGGCGACCGCACCGTTGGAGATCCACTGCTTCTGCCCGGTGATCCGGAAGCCGACCACCTCGCCGTCCTCGTTCACCGGGACCGCCACGGTCTTGAGCGAGCCGAGGTCGCTGCCGGCCTCGGCCTCGGTGGCGCCGTAGGCCATGAGCAGGCCCTCGTTGGCGATCCGGCTCATCCAGCGGTGCTGCTGCTCGTCGGTGCCCCCCATCAGGATCGGGTCGCTGCCGAGGAAGGTGGCCAGCACCGAGGTGGCGACACCGAGGTCGATACGGGCCATCCGCTCGCAGACCCGGTAGACGTCGTAGGCGCTGCCGCCCATCCCGCCGTGCTCCTCGGCGATGAACAGCAGCTGGATGCCCAGCTCGTCGCTGCACATCCGGCGGATCAGGTCCGCCGGGTACTCGTCGGCCTCATCGAACTCGATGATCCGCTCGTCGGTGAGTTCACGCCCGGCGAAGTCGCTGATCGCCGCGAGCGTCATCTCCAAGGTCTCGGTGTCGAGGCCGTGCATCATCTGGATCCTCCCAAGCTCTTCAGCGGACCGCGCGCGCGGGCGGACGCGGAGACCACCCCCGGGGTAG
>PWEU01000268.1 GCA_003554005.1 Nitriliruptoraceae bacterium | reverse complement strand
TCGGGCTGTGGATCCTGACCCTGCACGACCTGTTCCAGCTGGCTCGGGGAGGGGCCGAGGTGCTGACCGGCCGCGTGCTGGCGTGGTGCGTGGTGGTCGTGACCACGCTGCTGGTGCTGCTAGCGGTCGCTGGGGCCACTGGGGCGCGGACCTGACAGCGGGACGAGGTCGCACCTCGGCCCGGCGGAGCAGCTAGCCTCAATCTGCTGTACCCGCCCTTCGGCACCGGAGACGATCCTGACCCGGGTGGTTCTGTTCACCGGCAAAGGCGGCGTCGGGAAGACCTCGATCGCCGCGGCCACCGCCGTCGAGGCGGCGCGTCGTGGTGCCCGGGTCCTGGTGACCTCGACCGACGCAGCCCACTCGCTGGCGGACGCCTTCGCCACGCCGCTGGCCGACCGCCCGACGCCCGTCGAGGTTGCGGGGACGGTGCTCCACGCCCAGCAGCTGGACGCGCAGGCGCGTCTGGAACGCCACTGGGGCCGGGTGCGGGACTACCTCACCACCCTGCTGCACTGGGGTGGAGTGGGCGATGTCGCCGCCGAGGAGCTGGTCCTGCTCCCGGGCCTGGACGAGCTGTTCGCCCTGATCGACCTGCGCGCCCAGGTCGCCACCGGCGAGTACGACCTGGTCGTGGTCGACTGCGCGCCGACCGCCGAGACCCTCAAGCTGCTCACCCTTCCGGACGCCCTGCGCTTCTACACCGACCGTGTGCTGGCGCCCGGTCGGGCCCTGGCCCGGGCGGTCGCGCCCCTGGCCCGCTACCGCAGTCCCGCCGGTACCAGCCTGCCGGTGCCGGACGACGGGGTGGTGGACGCCGTGACCGAGGTCCACGGCGAGCTCGCCCACGTGCACGCGCTGCTCACCGACACCGACCGCAGCAGCGTGCGGCTGGTGGTCAACCCGGAGCGGATCGTCCTCGCCGAGGCCGAGCGCACCGCCACCTCGCTGTCGTTGTTCGGCTACGGCGTCGACGCGGTCATCGTGAACCGGATCCTCCCTGACCACCTCGACCACCCCTACCTGGCCCGGTGGCGGCAGCGGCACGCCGAGCACCTGAGCGCGGCGCGGACCGCCTTCGCGCCGACCCCGGTGCTGGAGGTGCCACTGCTCGAGGACGAGGTGATCGGGGCCGCGGCGTTGGCTGAGCTCGGCCGACTGGTGTACCCCGACCGGCATCCGATGGCCGTCCTGCACCCCCACCGCCCCCTGACGATCGTGGAGGACGGGACGGAGACCCTGCTGGTGCTCGCCCTGCCCTTCGCGGTGGAGGACGACCTCGCCCTGTCACGCCGGGGCGACGAGCTGCAGGTGACCGTCGGCAGCCTGCGCCGCAACGTCCCCCTGCCCGCGTCGCTGCGACGCCGTGAGGTCGTGGGAGCCCGGCTCGAGCAGGGTGCCCTGCAGGTCCGGTTCGCCGCCGCCGCGGTCCCGGCGGTGAGCTCGTGACCGACGTCTCCCGTCCATGGTGGTCCTCGCTCTCCGAGCAGCACGCGGGGCAGGGCGTCGAAGACGACGCGCTCGACGACGTCGATCCGATCGAGGCGTTCCGCTCGGCCCGCCGGCCACGGCCCGTGCCGCCGCGCGCCGCCGGGTCGGCAGCGGAGCCGGACCCTTCGTCGCCCCCGACGGATCAGGACCCACCCACCGCGGGCCGGGAGCCGGAGGACCCGGTCGTCCACCGGCCCGAGCTGTGTGGGGTCTGCCCGTTGTGCACCCTTGCCAGGACCCTGGAGGACACCCGACCGGAGCTGATGGGCCACCTCACCGAGGCTGCCCGGCATCTCGCGGCGGCAGCTCGTGCCCTGCTGGAGACCCCGCCAGGCCGCCCGGAGGGCGTCGCGCACGACGGGTCAGCGCCGGACCGCGATCCGGCAGCCTCGCACCGCGGCGCGGTGCAACGCATCCCGCTCGACGGACGCCCGGACGCCCGGACCGGCCCTGGGCACGGAGGTGAGGGGTGAGCACGCGCAGCCTCGGGATCGACATCGGGGGCACCCAGCTCAGGGCCGCCCTGGTCGACGCGCAGGGTCAGGTCCTCTCCCGCGACCGTCGCCCCACGCCCGCTGACGACCCGGGCTCGCTGGTCCGGACCCTGGTCGAGTTGATCCGTTCGGTCTGGGAACGCACCGGCGAGCGCGTCCCCATCGGTGTCGGGATCGCCGGCCTGGTGACCGTCGACGGCACCGTGCGGTACGGGCCGAACATCGGCATCCGAGATCTCCCGCTGGCCTCGATCCTGGGTGAGGAGCTGGGCACCGAGGTGGTGGTCGCCAACGATGCCTCGGTCGCGGCGCTCGGCGAGCAGCGCGCGGGGGCCGGCGTGGACCACGAGGACCTGGTCCTGGTCACCATCGGCACCGGGGTCGGTGGCGGGGTCGTGATCGGCGGTCGGCTGCTCACCGGTGCCACCGGCTTCGGCGGCGAGCTGGGCCACGTCATCGTCAACGAGGGCGGACGTCCGTGCCCCTGTGGCAACCGCGGCTGCGTCGAGGCCTACGCCTCCGGGAGCGCGATCGGGGCACTGGCCCGTGACCGCCTGGTGGATCCGCTGACGGTGACCCGGCTGCGCGAGCTCGATCGCGTGGCCGGACCCGAGGTCACCACCGCCGCCCAGGACGGTGACGAGGTCGCGATCGAGGTCCTCGAGGAGGCGGGTCACTGGCTGGGGGTCGCGCTGGCCTCGGTGGTCAACGTGCTCGACCCGGAGCTGATCCTGCTGGGCGGTGGTGCGGCCGAGGCGGCCTCTCCCTGGATGCTGGAGCCCGCCCGTCGGGCGATGACCACGCGGTTGGTCGGCTCCGCCTGGCGGGAGGCGCCCGGCATCACCCTGGCGGTGCTCGGTGACGACGCCGGGGTGGTGGGCGCCGGGCTGCTCGCCCTCGGTGCGGCCACGGTGGGAGGGGGCGGGACGGCGTGATGCGGTTGGTCAGCTACAACGTCAGTGGCGGTCTCGACCCCGCCGCCGTCGGTCGCATCCTCGCCGCCGAGCAGGCCGACGTGGTGTGCCTCACGGAGATCCCGCCCGCCGGACGGTTGCGGTCGATCGCCCGTGCGGCCGGGCTGGACATCGTGGTGCGCGCCGGACGCCGGGGGACCGGCACCGCGATCCTGGCGTCCGGCTCGGTGCGGGTGCGGGCCACCGATCTCGTGCCGCTCACCACCCCCCGGGATGTCCCCTCCCGGCAGGCGTCCCACGCGATCATCGGTGTCGGCGGTCTGGGGTTGTCGGTGACCGCGGTCCAGTTCGGGCTGCGACCGGAGGTCCGGCGCACCAACCTCGACGAGCTCCTCGACTACCTCGACTCGATCGAGCAGCCCTCGGTGATCGGGGCCGACCTGAACGAGTCCATCCGCTCGCCCGTGGCAGCCGGGCTCGCGGCGCGGCTGCAGGACGCCCACGCGGTCGCCGGGACGGGCGCGGGGTTGACCTACCCGACGTCGGACCCGAGTACCCGCCAGGACTTCGTGTTCGTCGATCCGTCCTTGACCGTGCACCGCGCCGCCGTACTGGTCGATCCGCCCGTGGACGTCGCCAGCCACCACCGCCCGGTGGTCGTCGACCTCGAGGGACACGACGGCGGCGGGGAGCCGGCCGGATGAGCGAGGTCAGCTTCCCGCGCCAGCAGGCGCGTACCCGCCGCTTCAGCCTGGGCGTCCCCCGGGCCTTCACCCCCATGGTCGGCCCGGACGGACCGCTGGTGCTGTTCCTGCGCTCCGACGCGGGTGACGACCCGGTCACCCACCTGTGGCGACACGATCCCGCGACCGGCCGGACCGACCGGCTCGTCGATGCCCGTCTGCTCGGTCCCGACGACGACGCCATCCCGGCCGAGGAGCGGGCGCGTCGCGAGCGCGCCCGGGAACAGGCCGGGGGCATCGTCGGCTACGCCGTGGACGATATCGGCACCGTGGTCGCGTTCACCCTGGGGGGGCGACTCCACACCGTCGAGCTCGCCACCGGGGCTCTCGCGACCCACCCGGTCGCGGGCCCCGCGTTCGATCCTCGTCCCTCGCCCGACGGGCGGCTGATCGCCTACCACGCGGTCGACGGTGTGCACGTGGTGTCCCTCGACCACGGGCCCGGCCAACCGGGCCGGACCCGCGCGCTGGTCGTCGAGGACGGGGTGAGCTGGGGGCGGGCCGAGTTCGTCGCCGCCGAGGAGATGGGACGCGACCGGGGGTTCTGGTGGTCGGGCGCGAGCGACCGGCTGGCCGTCGCCCGGGTCGACGAGCGCGAGGTCCCGGCCTGGACGATCGCCGATCCCGCGAACCCCACGACCCCGGCGAAGGTCCATCGCTACCCGGCGGCCGGGACCCGCAACGCCGAGGTCTCCCTCTGGATCGTCGATGTCGCCGACGGGGCCCGCACCGAGGTGGTGTGGGACCGGGCCCAGGACGAGTACCTGGCCGCGGTGGCCTGGGGCGAGGACCCGCTGACGCTGCTCGTCCAGCCCCGGGACCAGCGGACGGCCCGGGTGCTCACCGTGGACGTGAGCTCAGGGCACAGCACCGAGGTGTACGCCTGGCAGGACGAGGCCTGGGTCGAGCTGGTGCCGGGGTCCCCGGCCTGGGTGGGCCGACGGCTGCTCACGGTGGAGGACCGATCGGAGCTGGGTGAGGGCGGGACCCGGGTGCTCTGCCTGGACGGCGCCCCGGTGACCCCGGCCGGGTTGCAGATCCGTGAGCTGTGCTCGGCCCGGTCGGGCTCAGACGGTGACGGCGCGACGGCGGGGGAGCCAGGGGTCGTCGCCGAGGTCCTCGCCTCCCCGGCCGACGATCCGACCCGGGTCGACCCCTACACCGTCGAGGTGGCGGGCGACGGGGCCGCGCGGATCAGCAGCGCCACCGCCGCCGAGGGCGCCGGCGTCCGGCGGCGGATCCCGGGTCGTCCGCCCCGGCAGGCGATGGCCGCCACCGCGACGCCCTGGGTCGAGGTCACCTCGGTGCCCGACCGCCCCACCCCGACGGTCACCGTCGGGTGGAGCGCGCGGGACGCCGACGGTGCCACCCGGCTCCACGTGCATGCGCTGGAGGTGCTGGCCGAGCGACCCCGGGTCGTCGCCCGACCGCGGCTGCTCCGGGTGGGTGACCGGCAACTGGCTGCCGCGTTGCTGCTGCCCACCGACGACGACGGCCAGCGTCGGCTCCCCGTGCTCCTCGATCCCTACGGGGGCCCCCATGCGCAGCGGGTCCTGGCCGCCAACCAGGCGTACCTGACGTCGCAGTGGCTGGCCGACCAGGGCTTCGCCGTGCTGGTCGTCGACGGGCGGGGGACACCGGGGCGGGGACCGAGGTGGGAGCGAGCGGTCCCCCACGACCTGGCCACCCCGGTGCTGGCGGACCAGCTCGAGGCGCTGCAGGCCGTCGCCGCCCTCGAGCCCCGGCTGGATCTGCGGCGCGTCGCGATCCGTGGCTGGTCCTTCGGTGGCTACCTGGCCGCCCTGGCCGTGCTCCGCCACCCGGGGGTGTTCCGGGCCGCCATCGCCGGGGCGCCGGTCACCGACTGGCACCTGTACGACACCCACTACACCGAGCGCTACCTCGGGCACCCCGGGGAGCATCCCGAGGCCTACCGGCGGTCCTCACTGGTGGACGCGGACGGCCGCCTGCCGGACGCGGTCGCCTGGGAGCCGCCGCCGCCGGCGCTGCTGCTGATCCACGGGCTGGCTGACGACAACGTGGTGGCGGCCCACACCCTGCGCTTGTCGTCGGCGTTGCTCGCGGACGGCCGCGCGCATCAGGTCCTCCCGCTGTCCGGGGTGACCCACATGACCCCCCAGGAGGTGGTCGCCGAGCGGCTGCTGACCTCCCAGGTCACCTTCCTCCGTCAGGCTCTGGCCTGAGCTCCGCCGTCGATCGCCCCGGCCGGCGTCGGGACACCGAGCTCCGGCGTCAGCGTATGGGCCCGCCGCTGGAGCCTCCCGGCCCGCCTCCCTGCTGCTGGGCACGCTTGCCGATGATGTAGATGACCACGCCGAGGACGATGAAGGCGACCACCGGGTTGCGGGGCCCGAGGGTCACCAGGATCAGCAGCGCGATCAGCAGCAGGCCCACCGGCCGCGCGACACGCTGCAGTCGTTCCGCCGCCTGCTGCTGGGGATCCTTCGGTGGCTGGTGGTCGGCGCCCTTGACCGGCCGGGGTCGACGGCTCCGCCCCGCCGCTCCCTTCGGCTGTCGCGCGGCGCTGGCGATGCGGTCCATGTTGGCCACCAGCTGGCGGTGCGCCTCGTCGGACTGCTCGTCCGGGACCGTGACCAGCACGCCCTCCCGGGTGCGCTTGGCCTCGGGAGCCAGACCTGCCTCGGTCAGCACCTCGAGCAGGACGGTGGCCTGCTCGGGCGGCCAGGTGCCCATGTCCTCGGCCACAGCTCCTCCGGATCCATCACGGTGCGGGTGGTCCCACCACGCCGGCGCGAGGCCGGTCGGGGGACGGGTCCTACGGGTTCGAGGCTCGACGGCCTCCGGGTGCGTCCCTAGGCTAGCGAGGTGGCAGCCCCGCGCCGTGTGCGGAGTGGCCACCGCGCCCGCACCGGGGCGCTGAGGGAGCCGACCGGTCGCAGGGACCGGCGGGACGGATGCGGTGAGCGGTCCGGTGGACGTGGCCGGTGAGGAGGGACACGTGGCGGGTATGCAGGACGCACCACGGATGTACCGGGCGTTGAAGCGAGGGTTGCCGCCAGTGCTCAACCCCTACCTCCGGGTCACGGTCGAGGGCCTCGAGAACGTCCCCAGCGTGGAGCCGGCGATCCTGGCGTGCAACCACCTGTCCTTCATCGACTCCCTCGTGCTCCCGATGAACGTGCCGCGGCCGGTGTACTTCCTCGGCAAGGCGGACTACTGGGACTCCTGGCGCACCAAGTGGTTCTTCCAGGGCACCGGGGTCGTGCCGCTTCGGCGTGGTCAGGGTGAGGGTGATGCGAGCCTGGCGACGGGCGTGGAGATCCTGCGCAGCGGGGAGCTGCTCGGCATCTCCCCCGAGGGCACCCGCAGCCCCGACGGCCGGTTGTACCGGGGCAAGACCGGGCCGGTGCGCATGGCGTTGGAAGCAGAGGTGCCGATCATCCCCTGCGGCATCCATGGCACCGACGGTGCGCTGCCAACGGGCGCCCGGGTCCCCAAGCGGGGACCGGTGCTGATGCGCTACGGCAAGCCTCTCGACCTCAGCCGCTACTACGACCGGCGGGACGATCCCTTCGTCCTGCGTTCCGCGACCGACGAGCTCATGTACGAGATCATGCTGCAGTCGGAGCAGGAGTACGTCGACGAGTACGGGTCGAAGGTCAAGTCCGG
>PWEU01000206.1 GCA_003554005.1 Nitriliruptoraceae bacterium | reverse complement strand
GTCCCGACGTCGCCGCGCCCTCGACCCGGCCACCTTCGAAGGCGTCGCCGGCGAAGGCGAGCGGCAGGCCGGCGACGTGGTGGACCATCGGCTCCGATCCCAGCTCGGCCGTGGGGGCCGCGTAGCGCCAGCGATGGAGGTAGGCCACCTCGACGTCGGGGCCCAGCGGGCCCCGTGCGGCGGCGGCGAGCTCCTTGGCCACCACCTCGGTAGCGGCGTCGAACCGATCGCGGCTGTAGCTGGCGCTCGCGTGGATGGTGACGGCGGGTGCGGTCGAGGCGCCGCTGACCAGGTGGTCGGTGAGCCAGGCCACCTCGCCGTCCGAGAGCCGCAGCGCGCCGCGTGCGGGTAGGGCGTTCGCCCCGGTCGGGACCGCCAGCAGGGTCAGGCAGGGGTCGTAGGTGGCGGCGGCCAGCCGATCCTCGGCGGCGGAGGGCAACGGGGCGCCGCAGGCCGAGAGCAGGTCCCGGGCCTGGGGCAGTGGGCTCGTGAGCAGGACCCCGTCGGCGCGCAGGGTGCGGTCAATGCCCGCACGGGCCGGTGACGCCGGCCGCGAGGACGACCCCGGGGCACGGGCCGTGACGTGGACCTCCCACCCGTCCCGGGTCGGGGTGACCGCGGTGACGATGGTGCCGAGCCGGACGTCGAGGGGGCGGGTGACGTGCTCGGCGATCCGGCGCATCGTGGGGGTGCCCCGGAAGCGGGGATGGCCATCGGGGCCGTCGGGCTCGTGTTGGTCGGGACTGCCGTGGAACCAGGTGCGGACAACCCCCTGCTGCACCCAGGTGTCGACCTGCGCGGCGAAGCTGGGGTCCTTGGCGGTGAGGAACTGGGCACCGACGTCGAAGGTCGCCGCCCCGATCCTGCGGGACGCGAGCCGTCCCCCGGGGGCGAAACCCTTGTCCAGCACGACGACTCGGTGCCCGGCCCTGAGCAACTCGTGGGCTGCCAGGCCGCCGGCGACACCGGCCCCGACCACGATGACGTCAGCCATGCTGCACCTCCGGCGAGGTTCGCCACCGCCCGGCTCCTGGACCGGGTCAGACGCGGCCGACGGTCGAGGTCCCGGGAGTAGCAGGATGGGGGCTGTTGTCGATGGCCGCGAAGGAGGACGGAGCGATGGACCGGGCCAGTGCCAGGACCTGCTCGGTCTCGCGGTAGGGGACCGTCGAGAGGACCATGTCGACGGGTCCGCGGTAGCCGGTGCCCCGGAACACCGTCGCCCGGTAGCCGGCGTGGTGCAGCACCCGAGCGACGTCGTGACCATCGAGGTGGTGGGAACCGTCCTCCTCGACGTGGACGTAGACACGCACCGTCTTCATCCCCAGGCGCAGCCGGGCGGTCAGTTCGACCCCGATGGCGGTGCCCAGGGCGACGCCGGCGACGAACCCCGCCGCCCGCAGCCAGGTCAGGTCGGAGAGGACGATCCCGGCGGCAGCCAGCCAGGTGCCGGCTTCCAGCCCGGCCGCCGCGGCGGCCAGTCCCCGACGCCCCTGGACCACGAAGACGACCCGGAAGACGTTCAACGACACGTCGGTGGCCCGCAGGCCGGCGATGGCCAGGGCGGGCCACAGCGCGGTCCACAGCGCCAGCAGGTCGGTGCTGAGGTCAGGCACCACGGGACTCCCGGGGACACGAGGGGGGCGAGGGAGCAACGACGGGCTCCTCACCGGAGCATCGCCCCATGGCGGTCGCGGCGCAGCTCCTACCCCGTCCGGAGGGAGACCATCTCCGGGGTACGGCGCTGATCATCGCCTCCGGCGCCCGGCCCCGCGGCCAGCCATCGCAACGCATGACGCCCCCGTCGGTGACCGGGGCGTCCTCGGGTGGACCGGATGGGATTTGAACCCACGACCCCCTCCATGCCATGGAGGTGCGCTGCCGGACTGCGCTACCGGCCCGAACGCACGACGTTCCGTCGCGCGGGCGGGGAGCGTAGCCCGAGCCGCCAAAGGGCGCGAACCGTCGACGATGGTCGTGCGGTCGACGGTTCGTCGTGCCGGGGGTTGCGCCGAGGTGCTCGCTACCCTCCGCGGCTCCACTGCCGGAGGCCAACGCGCACGATGTCGAACGATCCCACGGCCGAGCCCGAGCGTTACGACCCGCTCGCCATCGAGCCCCCGATCGCTGAACGGGGGGCCGAGGAGCGCACCTACTCCCTGCGCCCTGGACCGGCCGAGCTCGACCCGAGCGCCCTGGACGCGGCCCCCTACTACGCCCTCACGATGTTCCCCTACCCCTCGGGTGACCTCCACATGGGGCACGCGGAGATCTTCACGATCCACGATGCGCTGGTGCGCCACCTGCGGATGACGGGTCGCACGGTCCTCAACCCGATCGGCTGGGATGCCTTCGGGCTTCCGGCGGAGAACGCAGCCCGCAACCGTGGCGCGGACCCCAAGGCCTGGACCTACGCCAACATCGACGAGCAGCGTTCCACGATCGTGCGGCTGGGCTACTCCTTCGACTGGGACACGGTGCTGCACACCTGCGATCCTGAGTACTACCGCTGGACCCAGTGGCTCTTCCTGGAGCTGCTCGACGCGGGGCTCGCCTACCGCCGCGAAGCCCTGGTCAACTTCTGTCCCTCCTGCTCCACGGTGCTCGCCAACGAGCAGGTCGTGGACGGCCGGTGCGAGCGGTGCGGCACCGAGGTCGACCGGGAGCCGAGGACCCAGTGGTTCTTCCGTATCACCGAGTACGCCGACGAGCTGCTCGACGGGCTGGAGGACATCGACTGGCCCGATAGGGTCAAGAACTCCCAGCGGGCCTGGATCGGTCGCTCCGAGGGGGCGGAGATCACCTTCCCCACCGCCGATCGCGACGACGAGATCCACGTCTACACCACCCGCCCCGACACGATCTTCGGGGCGACCTACTTCGTGTTCGCTCCCGAGCATCCCGTGGTCCTGCGGCGGATGGCCGGCGACCGGGCCTACGACGCCTACCTCGCCGAGGTCACGCGACGCTCGGACGTGGAGCGCCAGGCCGGCAAGACCGGCTACCGCCTGCCCTTCGACGTGCGCAACCCCTTCACGGATGAGGACATCCCCGCCTATGCCGCGGACTACGTCCTCATGGACTACGGCACCGGCGCGATCATGGCCGTGCCCGTCGGCGACCAGCGCGACTTCGACTTCGCCCGTCAGGAGGGGCTGGAGATCCGGGTGATCATCCGCCCGACCGGCCCCGATGGCCAGCTGCTGGACGAGCTCGACGCCGAGACCATGACCGAGGCCTACACCGGCCCCGGGGTGATGGGGAACTCCGGCGCCTACGACGGGCTGTCCTGGGACGAGGCCAAGGAACGCATCATCGCCGACGTCGAGGCGAAGGGCTGGGGCCACGCCCGCGTCAACTTCCGCCTCCGGGACTGGCTCATCTCACGGCAGCGCTCCTGGGGGCCCCCGATCCCCGTGCTCCACTGCCCCACCTGTGGCGAGGTCCCGGTCCCGCAGGAGGAGCTGCCGGTCACCCTGCCGGAGGACCTGGACTTCCAGGTCCAGGGCTCCCCCCTCGACCAGCACCCGACGTGGCAGCACGACGTCGTCTGCCCCCGGTGCGGTGACGAGGACGCCACCCGCGACGTCGACACCCTCGACACCTTCGTTGACTCGTCCTGGTACTTCCTGCGCTACCTCTCACCCACCTCCGACACCCAGGCATGGCCGGTCGACGCGGCCGGCCGGTGGCTCCCGGTGGACCAGTACACCGGAGGCGTCGAGCACGCGGTGCTGCACCTGCTCTACAGCCGCTTCGTCGTCAAGACCATGCGCGACCGCGGGTACGTGGACGCCGACGAGCCCTTCCAGGCCCTGTTGAACCAGGGGCAGGTCATCATGGACGGCGCCGCGATGTCGAAGTCCAAGGGCAACCTCGTCGTGCCCGGTGAGGTGACCGACACCTACGGTGCCGACACGTTGCGGGGCACGATGCTGTTCGCCTCCGCACCCGAGGACGACATCGACTGGGCGGATGTCTCCCCGACGGGCATGCACAAGTGGCTGTCACGGGTGTGGCGCCTCACGCTCGAGCAGGTCGCCCGGGACGCTGCGGACGCCCCGCCCCTGTCGGAGGCGGCGGCCACGACCCTGCGCCGCGCCACCGCGGTGGCCATCGACCGGGCCTCGACCGAGTTCGACGCCCGCAAGTACAACACCGCCATCGCGCAGCTCATGACCCTGACCAACGCGGTGCTCGACGCCACCCGTGAGGGCCGCGGGGGGGCCGTCGTGCGCGAGGCGCTCGAGACGCTGGTGACCATGCTCGCTCCGGTGTGCCCGTTCGTCACCGAGGAGCTGTGGCACCGTCTCGGCCACGAGACCTCGGTGCACGACCAGCGCTGGCCGGTTGCCGACCCCTCGCTGCTGGTCGACGAGGTGGTCGAGGTGGTGGTCCAGGTCAACGGCAAGGTTCGGGGCCGGCTCACGGTGCCGGCGGGAGCTGACGCGGAGGCGGTCGAGGCCGCGGCGAGGGCGGAGCCACGGATCGGCGGCCACCTCGACGGCGAGGTGGCGAAGGTGATCTTCGTCCCGGACAAGCTGGTCAACTTCGTCGTGAAGGCGTGAGCCGATGGAACGGGTCGCGGTCGTCACCGCCTCGACCTGTGACCTGCCTCCGGAGCTCGTCGAGTCGCTGGGGCTCAGGGTCGTGCCGCTGTCGGTGATCTTCGGGGACGAGACCCTGATCGCCGGGGTCCAGCTCACCCCGGCCGGGTTCTACGAGCGGTTGGCCGCCAGCGAGCTCCTGCCCACCACCTCTCAGCCGGCGCCGGCGTGGTTCGAGGAGGCCTACGCCGACTGCGCTGACGACGGGTACCGCCACGTGGTATCGATCCACTGCTCCGCGGCGCTGTCGGGCACGGTCGCACTCGCCCGTGATCGTGCCCGACAGGCCAGCCTGGACGTCGAGGTGGTGGACAGCCGGCTCGTCGGTGGTGCCCTCGGGGCCGCCGCGGTCGCCGCCCACCGGGTCGCGGAGGCCGGCGGCAGTGTCGCCGAGGTGGTCGCCGCCGCCGACCGGGTCCGTACCACCGCGGCGAGCCTGATCGTGGTGGACACCCTCGACCACCTGCGTCGCGGTGGCCGCCTCACCGGTGCCCAGGCCGCGATCGGCACGGCCCTCAGGGTCAAGCCGATCCTCCACGTGACCGCCGACGGTCGGGTGGAGGTGCGGGAGCGCGCGCGCACCTGGACCCGGGCGCTGGAGCGGGTCGGCGCGCTCGCGGCGGAGGCCGCCGGGGGGCAGCCGGTTGACGTCATCGTCACCCACGCCGTCGCCCCGGAGCGAGCCACCCAGCTGTGGGAGGTCGTGGACCGACACGTCACCGTGCGTGACCGGATGGAGACGCTCATCGGGCCCGGGGTGGGCAGCCACGTCGGGCCCGGCGCCGTCGGGGTCGTGGTCGTGCCCACCCCCTGAACCGGGCACGGCGGCCGCGGTCATCCACAGTCCGCGACACCTCCATCGTCGGGTCCGGTCATCGGGCGGGCAGCCTTGCGGCATGACGAACCATCCCGAGCGCGACCCCGCCCCCCACCGCAGCGATCCTGGCGCGCGCCCCGGCTGGACCGGGGACGCCGGCGGCGGTGGTGACGGGTGGGCCGCGCAGGAGCGAACGTCTCCTACTGGGGCGGATGCGGTTCCCGCCCGCCAGCGGTGGTCGGGGTGGGTTCGGCCCACGCCCGCCGAGGTCGTCGGTCTCGCCCTGATGGTGCTGGGCTCGATCGTGGCCAGCGTGCTGTGGTGGGGGCAGAGCGTGACCGGCCCTGATGGCCTGGAGGGGGTCCGCGCGGTGGGCGCGGCGGTGACGTCCGATGGCCATGCGCACGGTCCGGCTCCGGGGGTCGCGCCGGGCCCGGGTGGTCCGTCGACGCCCGCCCCGGGTGGTCCGTCGACGCCCGCCCCGGGTGGTCCGTCGACGCCCGAGCCCGGCGGTCCGTTGCCGCGCGACCCGGGACCGGTGGAGGTGACGGTGCATGTGTCGGGTGCCGTGACCCGGCCCGGGCTCGTGACCCTGCCCTCGGGCGGCCGGGTCGGTGACGCCGTGGTCGCCGCCGGCGGCCTGGCCAGGGACGCCGACCCGGACCGCATCAACCTGGCCCGGGCGCTGGTGGACGGCGAGCACGTCCACCTGCCACGGGTCGGGGAGGACGTCGTCACCCTCGGCGGCCCGCCGGCACCGGCAGGCACCCCCGATGGGGCCGGGAACGGGGGAGCCGGGACCGCAGGCGCCACGCATGATGGGTTGCTCGACCTGAACCGGGCCAGTGCCACCGAGCTCGAGCAACTACCGGGTATCGGTCCCGCACGGGCCGCGGCGATCGTCGAGTACCGCGAGCTCCACGGGCCCTTCGCGGTACCGGGCGACCTCCGGGGGGTGTCGGGGATCGGGGAGGCGACCTTCCAGCGGCTGGCCCCGTTGGTGGTGGTGCGGTGACCGACGGTGGTTGAGCGCGGCGGCCGACGGCCGCACAGGTGAGACGCGCACCCCTGGGAGACGTCTTGGGCCCCGTCCCGCTGTGGACGGTGGTCGCGGTCGGCGCCGGCGGGCTCGTCCGGCCGGGATCGGTCGACGGGGGTCCCCGGGCGGCGGTCGGGAGGTCGCTGCCGGCGCTGACCACCGAGCTGATCTCACCGGTCGGGGCGGGGCTGTTGGTCGCGGCGGTCGGTGCGCTCACCCTGCTCGTCCTCGCGCACCGCGGCCGAGGACGGGACCAGCTCGGCCTCGGCGTCGGTGTGCTGGCCCTGGTCGTCGTCGCCGCGACCGTCTCTGGCGGGGTGGCGCTGCGGGACGAGGCGGCCCGCGCCGGTGTGCTCCCGAGGCTGGCCGCCACGGGTGGTGCCCTGCCCATGGAGCTGACGGTGGTCGCCGAGCCGCGGCCCATCGCCCCCGGGTGGCACGTGCTGGCCCGCGTCGACGAGGTCTCGGGGACCGCGGTGCGGGAGCGGGTCGCGCTGGTGCTGGAGGATGAGCCTCCCGCGCTCGGCGAGCGCTGGCGCGCCAGGGCCAGCGCCCGTCCACTGCCCGACGGGTGCTACGGCGACTGGCTCGCTCAGCAGCACGCCCGGGTGGTGCTCGACGTCGAGCGGATCGAACGGCTGGGTCCCGGGGGGCCGGCGGCGCGATCGACCGAGTGGCTGCGGGACCGTGTCCGCACGGCCGCCACCAGGTGGCTCGATGAGCGCACCGGTGGACTCCTCGTGGGGTTCGTCACCGGCGACACCCGGCTGCTGCCCGCCGAGGACCGGGCAGCGATGCAGGCGACCTCCCTGACCCACCTCACGGCGGTCTCCGG
>PWEU01000267.1 GCA_003554005.1 Nitriliruptoraceae bacterium | reverse complement strand
GCCCGGGCGGTGATGTCGGCGACCTCGTGCTGGCACCCGGCGCGGGCGGCCAGCAGCTCGATCACCTCGTCCTGGATCAGGGTGGAGTCGACGTCCAGGACGACCAGACGCTTGGCGCGGCGCTCGAGGTTCTGGCGCTGCAGGGACACGTCGACCCGGTGCTCTCGGGAGGCGGCCACCAAGGCGATGCGCATGCGGTCGAGGTCGCCGTCCAGCACGGTGAACTCGAAGGCGGTGACGGGCTGACGGGCGAGCCGGACGATGCGGTCGATGTTGCCGCCACCGGTCGCGATCGCGCCCGTGACCGCCCCGAGCGCTCCCGGGGTGAGTGGCTGGCCGATCACGGTCACCACCGATCGCAGCGTCGGCGACGGCGTCTCGGCTGCTTCCACCACCTCGAAGTCCAACTGCAGCCGGTGCTCCCAGCCGTGGAAGAGCAGCTCCTTGAGCACGTCGTCGGAGCTGCCGAGGCCGATCGACAGGTCCAGGGTGAGGCGGCCGCGGACGACCACCTGCTCCATGTCGTACAGCTCGGCCCCGGACGCGTCGAGCACAGCGAGCAGCCCGGCGGTGATCCCCGGGCGGTCTCGGCCGGTGCAGCGCACCAGGATCGTCCGCGTGTGCTCATCCATCGCCGGTGAGCCTAGCGGTGGGGCCCCGCGGGCCGGTGGCCGTAGGCTGCGCGGCCATGGTGACCTCGAACCCCGCCCTCGCCCAACTCGGTGGCAACCGCCTCGCCGGGATGCAGGAGCTCGCGAACCGGCTGCGGGCGGACGGCGCGCCGCTGTACGACTTCGCGATCGGGGATCCGGATGAGCCGACGCCCGAGCGCATCCGCCGCGCGCTGTTCGATGCCGTGGGCCCGGTCAGCCGCTACCCCACCGCGGCCGGGCAACCCGCGCTGCGGGCCGCGGTGGCCGACTGGTTCGCCCGCCGACACGGGGTGGAGCTCGACCCCGACACCGAGGTGGTCCCGAGCTCCGGGAGCAAGGAGGCGATCTTCCACCTGCCCCTGGCGGTGCTGGATCCCCACGGCCCGCGCCGGCACGTGCTGTGGGGCGAGCCCGGCTACCCGACCTACGCCAGCGGGGCGGTGTTCGCCGGCGGGGTGTCCGACCCGGTGACGCTCACGCCCGAGGGTGGCTGGCGGCTGTCCTTGACCGAGCTGCCGGCCGAGCGCCTGCAACGCGCCTGCCTCGCCTGGCTCAACCACCCCCACAACCCGACCGGCGCTACCACCGACGTCGGCTGGTACCGCGAGCAGGTCGCGGTCGCCCGCGAGCACGACCTGCTGCTGGTCTCCGACGAGTGCTACCAGGAGATCTGGTTCGACGAGCCGGCGCCGTCGCTGCTGGAGGCCTGTGACGGCGACCTGCGCGGCGTGCTGGCGGTGGTGTCGCTGTCGAAGCGCTCGGGCATGACCGGGTACCGATCGGGGGCGATCGCCGGCGACCGTGAGCTGATCGCGCGGCTGAAGGTCCTCCGCCCCCACGTCGGCACCGCCTCCCCCGACTTCGTCCAGGCCGCGGCGATCGCCGCGTGGAGCGACCAGACCCACGTGGATGAGCGCCGGGAGATCTTCCGCGCCAAGCGCGAGGTGCTGCTCGACCACCTCGCCGAGGTCGACATCGAGGTCTCAGGGTCCGCGGCCACCTTCTCCCTGTGGTTCCGCGCCCCCGGCGGGGACGACGCCGCCTACGCCGAGGCGCTCCTGCGCGAACGGATCGTCGCGTCGCCCGGGCAGGCCTTCGGCCCGGGCGGGACGGGCTGGCTGCGGCTGGCGCTGGTACCGACGGTGGAAGGCTGCCGCGCGGCGGTCGCCGCCTGGCGGGGCGCGGTCGAGGCGGGCCGGCTGCCGACCGACTAGGGCTGCTCGCGCTCCGCCCGGCGGAGCTCGCGACGCTCGGCCCACCGGGCTCGGTAGCGCTGCACGGCGCTGGCCGACAACCCACCCATGTAGACCAGCGAGAACGCGACCAGCGCCAGGGCCAGGGCGAGGAAGGCCTCGGTGCCCACCGGCGCACCGAGCTCCGCGGAGCCCCCGACGCCGGCCTCGGACGGCCACGGCCACAGCACCCGGACGCTGCCGACCATCAGGCCGATCAGGGCCGCGAGCACCAGGTCGTGGGCACGGGCGAGCAACCAGTTGAGGAAGGTGGAGAAGGCCGCGAGACCGAGCACGCACCCGATCGCGAACAGGATCAGGATGCCGAGGTCGCGGTCGGCCGCCGCGGTGACCACGGTCGGGTACAGCCCCATGATCAGTAGCAGGAACGAACCCGACACGCCCGGCAGGATCCACGCGGTGACCGCTATCGCACCACCGGCGACGATCAGCAGCAGGTTCGGGTCCGCGATCGTGCCGGGCGAGTACCCCAGGCCGATGAAGCTGAGCGCCGCGGCCGCGACGACCACCAGGAAGTGGCGTGCCCGGCCCTCGCGCAGGCGTCGGCCGGCGACGACGGCGGCCCCGAGCACGAGCCCGAGGAACACCGACGACATCTCCATCGGGCGGGTCTCCAGCAGTTCGCGCAGGGGGCCCACCACGGTGAAGAGCACCCCGAGCATGCCGACGCCCAGCACGATGATGAACGGCCAGTCGATCACCAGCAGCGCCCGCCACGCGTCCCGGGGCCGGGCCCGCACCAGCAGCGACAGCGTCCGCGCGCCCTGGCGGATGTTGGCGATCAGGCGTTCGTAGATCCCCGCCACCAACGCGACGGTGCCCCCGGAGAAGCCGGGGACGACCTCCGCCGCCCCCATGACCCCGCCGGTGACCAAGGTGCCGAGCAGGGCGACCGGGCGGCGCACCGGCGCCATCGCCTCGAGCGGGCGCTCGCCCACCAGTTCCTCGATCGGCAGCTCCCCGTCGGGGATGTCGTCGAGGGGGTCGAGGGAGATCGGTCCGTCGCTGGGCTCCGCGGCCTGCTCAGCAGCCTCGCCACCGACATCGCGGGCCGCCACGTCCGGCGTGCCGCCATCGTCCGAGGCCGCGTCGGCCGCCGCGGGGTCCCCCGCGGGACGCTGCGCCTCTTCCTCGGCCATGCCGACCTCTCTTCCGGCCCCAACGCTACCTCGATGCGCGCCAGCCGGACGTGGTGACGGTCGCACCCGCCGGCGTAGCCGCGAGTCGCAGCGGTATCCCGCTGTAACTCGCAGACCGACCGGGGGACGGACCGAGCGAGCGTCGACCGCAGGCGAGAAACAGCGGTATCCCGCTGTTTCTCGCGTACGGCGCGGCACGGAGGCCAGGCTGCTGCCCCGCCGAGGGAGCCGTCAGCCCAGCATGCCGGTGAGCTGCTTGACCGACGGCCCCCGGCCGCTGATGACGACCTTGCCGTCGACGACCAGGCCCGGGGTCGACATGATCCCGTAGCCCATGATGTCCGCGGTGTCGGTCACCTTCTCGATGGGGGCGTCCTTGCCGAGGGCGTCGAGCGCCTCGCGCGTCCGGGCCTCCAGGGTGACGCAGTTGTTGCAGCCGGGGCCGAGCCCCTTGATGTCCATGGTCTGTCCTCGTCGTGGTCGTGGCGGTCGGAGACGGAGGGGAGGGTCGGAGACGGAGGGGGCGGTCGTCCTCGCAAGCTGGGCGAACCGACCGTCCGGCCGGCGACGGTCAGGCGATCACGTCGAAGAGGAAGCCGATGGCCATGATCCCGGCGGTCACCACGGCGACGAAGATCCCCAGCAGCGGCAGCTTCATCACCCGCTTGAGCAGGATCATGGCCGGCAACGACAGCGCGACGATGCTCATCATGAACGACATCGCCGTCCCGAGCCCGAGGCCCTTGGCGTACACGGCCTCGACCAGCGGGACGACACCGGCGACGTTGGCGTACAACGGGACACCGGCCAGCGTCGCCACCGGCACCGACCAGACGCTGTCGGCGATCCCGGTGGTCTCGAAGAAGTCCGCGGGGACCCATCCGTGGATGCCGGCACCGATGCCGATGCCGACCAAGACGTAGGGCCAGACCGTGCGCACGATGTCGACCGTCTCCGCCTTGGCGGCCTCGATCCGGTCGGCCAGCGTCGGCTTCCCCCCGTCAACACCGGTCGGGACGCTGATCTCCCTGACGAACGGGTCGACCCAGCGCTCGAGGTCGAACTGCGACAGCAGCACCCCGGCGATGACCGCCATCGTCATGCCGGTCAGGACGTAGAGCGCAGCGATGTGCCACCCCACCATCCCGGCCAGCATCACCACCCCGACCTGGTTGATCAGCGGCGAGGTGATCAGGAACGTCAGTGTCACCCCCAGCGGAACCCCGGCAGCGACGAACCCGATGAACAGCGGGACCGAGGAGCAGGAGCAGAACGGGGTGATCGCCCCGAAGACCGCGGCCAGGCCGAAACCGACGGCGACGTGCCGTCCGACGATCAGCTCCCGCACCCGTTCCGGTGGCACCGCCGACCGCGCGAGCGAGATCGCGAAGATCAGCCCGATGATCAGCAGCATGATCTTGGCGGTGTCGTAGAGGAAGAAGGGGACCGCGTGGCCGAGCCGCGTCTCCGGATCCAGCCCGAAGGCATCGAAGATCAGCACGTCCCACAGCCGCTCGTTGATGGCGTAGAGCAGCCCCCAGGCCGCCGCAGCGCCGAGGAGTCCCAGCACCAGCCGCCGGGTCGTGGGCCCGGACGGCGGTGGACCGGCCCGCGACGGCAGGGTCTGGACCGGCTGCTCCTGCGGCACGTCGGCGGCGGGGTTCGTGGACGGAGGTGTCGAGCTCATGAGGGCGACTCGTCGCCGATCGGCACGCAGATCAACTCACAGCCGACACTCGAGGTCGGCAGGGCAGCGTGGATCCGCTCCAGCACGCGGTCGGCCAGGCGGTAGCTGACGCGCTTGCCGCACCGGTCCGTCTCTACGATGCCGGCCTCACGAAGCACCTTGAGGTGGAAGGAGAGCCGGTTGGCAGGGACGCCGAGGTCCGATTCCAGGTCACAGTGGCAGCGCTCACCGCAGGCGGCCAACCGGTCGAGGACCGCGAGTCGGGTGGGGTCGGCGACGGCCTTCAGCAACCGGAGCCGCTCGGCCTTGCCTTCCTCGGAGAATCGGTCAGCCGCGAGTGCGGCCTCCAGGAGATCGCTTCCAATCATAGTTGGAAGGTAGGGCAGGCGAGGTCGACCACCCTGGGGCCGAAGGTCCCGGATCGGACGGACCTCCGTGCCCCACCGGTCGGATCCTCAAGCGCACCGGCTACCAGGTCAGTGACCGAGGTCGGGACGCCGGTCGAGCTCGACGACGAGGTGGTCGGCGTCCTCGACGCCGCGCAACGGCTCGGTCAGCCCCCGCAGCGTGCTGACGACCACGGTCTGGGCGAAGCCCCGAAGGGGCACCTCCCGTCCGTCCGCGTGCACCCTGGCACGGTCCTGGCCGATCGCTGCCCGCTGTTCGGTCAGCACCTTCACCACCGCGCGCACGACGTCGTCGGAGAAGCGGTCGTCCGCGGGGCGGGTGACATCGAGCAGGACCGGTTCGGCGACCTCCCGGGGCTGACGGCCCTCGATGGAGATCCGCACCTTCGGCCACGGGCTCGTGCTGAACCCCTCCAGCAGCACGACGTCCCCGCGGAGCCCGGTCAGCAGCTGGGAGAGCTGATCGACCGGCACACCGGAGCCCACTGACAGCTGCAACACACCGTCGCAGCCGAGCACCACCACCGGGTCGGCGCCCGTCGCCAGGACCCGCTCGCTGTCGGAGTCGGGGCGGCCGGGCTCGAAGCCGTGGGGGGCGTGCTTGACGTAGCCGACCCTGCGGCCATCGGCGACCAGTGCCGCGACCACCTGCTCGGACAGCAGCGTCTTGCCGCTGCCCGAGTCCCCCACGATGGCGACGATGGCCATATCGCACTCCTGCGTGATCTGGTGCGGAACGAGTGGAGCCGTGGCGTCTACGGTTCCTGACGACGAGGAGGAGCCTATGACACGGCATGTGCCGAAGATCTACGCCGACTACCGGGAGCGGTTCCCGGAGGTGGCGACCGCCATGGACGGGCTGGGTGCAGCCACGGCTGCGGCCGGGCCGATCGACGAGCGGACCCAGCGACTGGTCAAGCTGGGGTTGGCGATCGGGGCGGTGGCCGAGGGAGCGGTGCGCTCCAACGCCCGGAAAGCCCTCGACCTCGGTGCCACACCCGAGGAGCTGCATCACGTCGCGATGCTGGCGATCACCACCTGCGGGCTTCCGACCGCGATCGCCGGGCTGCAGTGGATCGAGGAGGTCCGCCGCGCGCGCGACACAGCGTGAGGCGAGGGACCGAGCACACCGCCACCGTTCGGCCCATGCGCAGGGGCGGCCCGAAGGCCGCCCCTGCGCATGGCTGCGGATCGGTTACTGGGAGACCGCCCCGGCATCGACGAAGCCGTCGAAGTTGCCGGCGTACCCGGTCACGTTGTCGTAGCCGGTCAGGTGGAGGATCGGCATGGACAGGCCGGTCCGCCAGCCGCTCTGGCAGTACGCGATCACGTTGGTGTCGGTCGGGATCTCGCCGGTCGCGGCGAGATCGCGGATCGGGATCGTCAGCGCACCGTCAACGGTCCCCTCCTCGAAGTTCTCCGGCTGGCGGATGTCGAGGAGGACCGCGCCTGCTTGCTGCGCCTCGAGGACCTCTTCGGCGCCACCGGCGGTCAGCCAACCCTCGGGCAGGGTCGACAGGAAGCCGTCAACAGCGTCCAAGAAGTCGGGATCGACGAACTCGGGCTGCCCGAAGCTCTCCATCTCCATCAGCTCGAAGGTCGGCTCGTTGCCATCGGCGATCCAGCCCGGGGCACCGGGACGGAAACCGAGCACGTTGTCGTAGCCGAGCATGCGCAGCGAGGACGTGGCGATACCCGCGCGCCAACCGGCGGCGCAGACCACGATCACGGGCTGATCGCTCGGGATGAACTCGAGGCTCTGGGCCAGCTCACGCAGCGGGATGTTGATGGAGCCCGGGATCACCCCGTTCTCCTCGACCTCCTCAGGCTGACGGACGTCGACGATGATGGTGCCCTCGACCTGACGGGCGTCCTCGAAGTCCTCCATGGTGCGGTGCATCATCCATCCATCGGGGATGGTCTCCGTGTACTCGGTCACCGCGGCGACAAGGTCGAAGTCAGCCTCCTCCTCGGCAGGCTCCTCGGCCTCTTCCTCCTCGGCCGCCTCCTCCTCGTCGGCGTCGTCGTTGTCAAGGTCCAGGGCGAGTTCCTCACCCTCATCGGCGTCGTCGACCGCGGCCTCGCCGTTGTCGCCATCACCACAGGCTGCCAGCACCATCATCAGTGCGAGCAGGGCCGCGACCAGCGACCGTGTGCGGG
>PWEU01000394.1 GCA_003554005.1 Nitriliruptoraceae bacterium | reverse complement strand
GCAAGGCGATCGATCACCCGCCGGGACGCCCCCACGGCGAGCGGATGTGCTCCTACACCGACCGGCTACTGATCGCGGTGTCGGGTGGCAAGGACTCGCTCGCGCTGTGGGACGCCCTGATCACCATGGGCTACCGCGTCGACGGGCTGTACGTCGGGCTCGGTATCGGCGGCTACTCCCAGCGCAGCCAGCAGGTGTGCGAGCGCTTCGCCGCCGAACGCGACCTCCACCTCCACGTCGTCGACCTGGCCGAGACCTACGGCTACACCACCCCCGTCGGGGCGAGCGCGGCCGGCCGCTCGACCTGTGGGGTCTGCGGGCTGTCGAAGCGCTACGCCTTCAACCGGGTGGCCGTGGAGCACGGCTACGACGTGGTGGTCACCGGCCACAACCTCGACGACGAGGCGGCGACCCTGCTCGGCAACGTGCTGCGCTGGCAGGACACCTTCCTGGCCCGCCAGCACCCGGTGCTGCCGGCCACCGGCGCCAACCAGGTCCGCAAGATCAAGCCGCTCTACCGGCTGTCGGAGCGCGAGACCGCCGCCTACTGCGTGGTCCGTGGGATCGACTACGTGGTGGAGGAGTGCCCGCTGGTGGACGGCAACACGGGCCAGGAACTGAAGGCGGCCTTCGACCTGCTGGAGCACGCCTCGCCGGGGTTGAAGGCCCAGTTCCTGTTCGGCTTCTACGAGCGACAGCAGCGGCTGGTCGATCCGGTCGCCGAGGAACAGGTCGAGGTGGGGGAGTGCACCGGTTGCGGCATGCCGACGACCGGGCGCTTGTGCGCCTTCTGCCGCCAGCGCGAGCTGATCCTGGCGGCGCTGCCGATGGCGGCGCCGACCCAGCCCCGGTCCGCCACCGACGCCACCGCGGTGCCGCGGTGACCGAGCCGTCATCGACCCCGGTCGGCCCCGTGCTCCCCGGCACCGACGCCCCCCTGGCGGCCGGTGAACTGGTCCTGCTGCTGGACCGCAAGGGCCGCCGCTACCTCGTCGACCTGGAGCCCGGGGCACAGTGGCACAGCCACGGCGGGCTGGTCGAGCACGATGACCTGATCGGGAGTCGGGAGGGCTCCGCGGTCCGCACCAGCAAGTCCATGGAGGTGGTCGTGCTGCGGCCCACGCGTGAGGACGTGGTCCTGAAGATGCGGCGCGGCGCCCAGGTGGTCTACCCCAAGGACCAGGCGATGATCGTGGCCATGGCCGACATCCGCCCCGGCTGCACGGTGATCGAGGCGGGAGCCGGCTCGGGTGCGCTGACCATGGCGCTGCTGGCCGCGGTCGGCGCGGACGGGCGGGTGGTGTCCGTCGAGCGACGCGAGGACCACGCCCGCATCGCCCGCGCGAACGTCGAGCGGTTCCACGGCGGCGCGCCGGACAACTGGGAGCTGATCGTCGACGACGTCGTCGAGGTGCTGACCAGCCGCAGGGCCCACCGTGTGGTGCTGGACCTGCTCGAGCCCTGGCTCGCGGTCCCCGGCACCGCCGCGGCACTCCCGCCCGGGGGGATCGTCTGCGCCTACACCCCCGGGGTACCCCAGGTGATGCGGGTCAGCGACGAGCTCTGGGCCGATGGCCGCTTCACCGAGGTCCGCACCACCGAGACGCTGGTCCGCCCCTGGGACGTCGACGGGCTCGCCGTGCGACCGGCGCACCGCATGGTCGCGCACACCGCCTTCCTCACCACGGCACGGCGGGTCCCGGCCCGCGACGACGGTGGGCCAGCTCGACGCCGACGCAAGGCCGACACCGGTGGCCACGTCGACTGGGAGGCCACCGACCGTGCCCGCGACGCTCACGCATCCGACTGATCGTGTCCGGATGCGGTGGTGCCCGCCGCGACCTCAGCCGCCCCGTCGACGGGAGGCGGCGTAGGCGACGACCCCCACCACGGCCACACCCGGCAGGGCGAACACCAGGCTCGCGCCGACCGCGAGCACGGCGATCACCGCCCCGGCCGCTGCTGCACCGATCATCGCGACCAGTTCGAGAGGGCTGGTCACGGTCGGCTCCAAGGTCGGCGTCGAGCACGGCTTGCTGCAGGGTCGAACATGCCCATGTCGTGCGGCAGGTGCAGCCTGCCGAATGGCACGGTCGATGTCAGGGTGTCGGCACCGTCCGGATGGCCAGGGTGTGATCGACGCCAGCATCGACACGCGCAGCCGCGCGTCGCAGGGGGGCTGTGCCGCGAGAGCCGTCCTCGTACACTCGTCGCGGAAGCGGCCGTCGTGCCCGCACATCGGCCGCCGCCGCGACGCGAGGAGACCACGTGGTGGGTCCAGAGCAGGACGCGAACGGCACCGAGGCGACGCCGCCGGAATCGGGTGGTGAGCCCCTGACCTCTGGGGCCTGGGCCTTCGACGAACCGCCCATCCCACGGCCCGAGCCGGCCGACCCCAACGATCCCGACGCCGTCCTCGCCGAGGTCAAGATGCTCCGCGAGGAGGCGGAGCTGCTGCGCCGACGGCTGGCGACGGCGCCGACGCGGGTCCGGGTGCTCGAGGAGCGGCTGCTGGAGACCCGGAGCCGTCTGCAGTCGGCCATGGCGCGCAACGCCAAGCTCTCCGACACCTTGCAGGCCGCGCGCGAACAGCTCGCAGCCCTGAAGGAGGAGGTCGAACGGCTCACGGCGCCGCCGCAGACCTATGGCACCTACCTCGGGGTCGGCACCGATGAGGGCACGGCGACGGTGATGACCTCGGGCCGCAAGCTCGAGGTGTCGACCGCCCCCGGCATCGAGGTGGACGACATGGAGCCGGGCCAGCAGGTACGGCTCAACGACGCCATGAGCATCGTCGGCGTCGCGGGGTTCGACGACCGCGGCGAGGTGGTGACGATCGCCGAGCTGTTGTCGGACGGTCGGGTGCTGGTGGTGGGTCGGACCGACGACGAGCGCGTGGTGACCCTTTCCCCTCCACTGCGTGAGCTGCCGCTCAAGGCCGGGGACAGCCTGCTGCTCGACCCTCGGGCGAACACCGCCCTGGAACGGATCCCCAAGGCCGAGGTCGAGCAGCTGGTCCTCGAGCAGGTCCCCGACGTGACCTACGAGCAGATCGGCGGGCTCGGCGAGCAGGTCGAGGCGATCCGGGACGCGGTGGAGCTGCCGTACCTCCACGCCGAGCTGTTCGTCGAGCACGAGCTCAAGGCCCCCAAGGGCATCCTGCTCTACGGGCCGCCCGGCTGCGGCAAGACGATGATCGCCAAGGCGGGGGCCAACTCCCTCGCCCAGCGCGTGGCCGAGCGCACCGGGCGCGCCGACGTCACCAGCTACTTCCTCAACGTCAAGGGACCGGAGCTGCTCAACAAGTACGTCGGAGAGACGGAGCGGCAGATCCGGCTCATCTTCCAGCGTGCCCGGGAGAAGTCCGCCCAGGGCTTCCCCGTGATCGTGTTCTTCGACGAGATGGAGTCGCTGTTCCGCACCCGCGGCTCGGGCGTGTCCTCCGACGTCGAGACCACGATCGTGCCCCAGCTGCTCGCCGAGATCGACGGCGTCGAGAGCCTCAAGGACGTGGTCGTGATCGGCGCCTCGAACCGCGAGGACATGATCGACCCCGCCATCCTGCGGCCCGGGCGGCTGGATGTGAAGATCAAGGTCGACCGACCCGTCGCTGCGGCGGCCCGGGAGATCTTCGGCATCTACCTCCACGAGCAGCTCCCGCTGGCCGAGGAGGAGGTGGGCGAGGCCGGCAGCCGGATCGCCGCGGTGGACCGGATGATCGATCGCACGGTCGAGAAGATGTACGCCCCCGACGTCGACAACGAGTTCCTGGAGGTCACCTACGCCAACGGCGAGAAGGAGATCCTGTACTTCAAGGACTTCAACTCCGGCGCGATGATCGAGAACGTCGTTGCCCGGGCGAAGAAGCTCGCCATCAAGCGGCTGCTGGACACGGGTCGGCGCGGGTTGACCAGCGGCGATCTGCTGACCGCGATCCGTGAGGAGTTCCGCGAGAACGAGGACCTGCCCAACACGACCAACCCCGACGACTGGGCGCGGATCAGCGGCAAGAAGGGCGAGCGCATCGTCTACGTCCGCACGCTGCTGGCAGGCCATGAGGCACCTGGGCGCTCGATCGAGAACGTCAACCCGGGCCAGTACCTGTGACCACGCCTCGGTTCGTCGGCATCGAGACGGAGTACGGCATCACGGTCGACGGGCCGAGCCCCGTCAACCCCGTGCTGGCGTCCTCGATGGTGGTCGGCGCCTACCGGGCCGCCGGGGACGGCGACGTCCGCTGGGACCACACCGACGAGTCCCCGCTGCGCGACGCCCGGGGCGGTCCAGCCCCGGAGCCGAGCGAGCCGCTGATCGATGACGAGCTCGGGCTGGCCAACACGGTGCTGACCAACGGCGCGCGCTTCTACGTCGACCACGCCCATCCTGAGTACGCCACCCCGGAGTGCTCCAACGCCCGCGACCTGGTCATCTGGGACCGGGCCGGCGAACTGATCCTGGCCGATGCCGCCGAGCGGGCCCGAGCGAACCTGCCCACGGGCAGCCGGGTCCTGATCCACAAGAACAACACCGACGGCAAGGGCGCGGCCTACGGCACCCACGAGAACTACCTCGTCGCCCGCAGCATCCCCTTCGGCCGCCTGACCCGCCAGGTCGTGCCGTTCTTCGTGTCCCGCCTGCTGTTCGTGGGGTCGGGCCGGCTGGGCAGCGAACTCGATCCCGGGGTCACCTTCCAACTGTCCCAACGCGCGGACTTCTTCGAGGTGGTGCTGGGGCTCGAGACCACCCTGAAGCGCCCGCTGATGAACACCCGGGACGAGCCTCACGCCGATCCCGAACGGTACCGGCGCCTCCACGTGATCAACGGCGACGCGAACCTGTGCGAGGTCGCGACCTTCCTGAAGGTCGGGACGATGCTGCTGCTGCTCGAGGCGATCGAGGAGGGGGCTCTGCCCCCGGTCCCGGAGCTGGCGGAGCCCGTCGCAGCCTTCCACGCGACCTCCCATGACCTCACGGGCAGGGTCCCGTTGGCGCTGGAGGAGGGTGGCACGACCACGCCACTCGGTCTGCAGCGGTGGTACCTCGACGCCCTGCAGCGCTACGTGAAGGAACGTGACGCGGCCGTCGACCCGGTGACGGAGGAGGTCCTCGACCGGTGGGAAGCGCTGCTGGTGACCGCGACGGACGACCCCCGTGGCCTCGCGGGGCAGGTCGACTGGGCGACCAAGCTCGAGCTCCTGGAGAGCTACCGCACCAGGCACGACCTGGACTGGTCCCATGACCGGCTGAAGATGGTCGACCTGCAGTATCACGACGTCCGACCGGACAAGGGGCTCTATCACCGCCTGGCCGCTCGCGGCCGGGTGGAACGCCTGGTCACCGACGCCGAGGTGGCCGACGCGGTCCACCGGCCGCCCACCGACACCCGCGCCTGGTTCCGCGGCGAGTGCATCCGGCGCTTCCGGAGCAACATCGTCGCGGCCGGATGGGATTCGCTGATCCTGGACGTCGGCCGCGATTCGCTACAGCGCCTACCGATGCTGGAGCCCAGCCGCGGGACGCAGGCCCAGCTCGGCCCGCTGCTCGACGAGGTCGGCTCGGCCGCGGAACTGCTGGACCGCCTGACCGGATAGGCCTGGGAGACGGACCGGGCGGGGCTCACCCGTCCGGTCGCACGATGCCCGGCGTGTCCCGGCCGTCGCGGTTCCAGTCCCCGGCCAGGAACACCTCGCCCCGGTCCACGCGGCCGTACACGAAGGTGTGGTCCGCGGCCCCGCCCGCCAACCCCTCACGCAGGTGCCAGGTCCCGTCCCGGACGATGCCCGGCGTGTCACGACCATCACCGTTCCAGTCCCCGACCACCGGCAGATCACCCCGGTCCACACGCCCGTACACGAAGGTGTGGTCCGCGGCCCCGCCCGCCAACCGCTCACGCAGGTGCCAGGTCCCGTCCCGGACGATCCCCGGCGTGTCACGACCATCGCCGTTCCAGTCCCCGCAGATCGGGATGTCCCCCCGGTCCACGCGGCCGTACACGAACGAGTGGTCCGCAGCCCCACCCGCCAACCCCTCACGCAGGGGCCATGTCCCGTCCCGGACGATGCCCGGCGTGTCACGACCATCACCGTTCCAGTCACATCTGATGGCCACGTCACCGGCACGGCCATAGACGAAACGGTGGTCCGGGCTGCCTCCAGCGAGCACATCACGGAGCAACCAGGTCGGAGTCCCCCCGACGACCGGTACCGCGGGATGGTGGGTGTCATTCGGCTGCTCGTCCTCCCGCGGTGGCGGGGGCGACACGTCCCCGTGCTCGTCGAGCACCCCGAAGCAGTACCCCTGCTCACGTGCACCGTCGATGATCTCAGGCAGGGCCGAGATCAGCTCGGGGGCGTTGGAGGAACCATCGTGGAGCAGGATGATGGCGTCCGGATGGAGGTTGGCGAGTACCCGGCTGCGGATCGCGTCGGCGTCGGCGAGGTAGTCGGTCGGGCTGTAGGTCCAGGTGACGATGGAGTAGCCGACCGATGCCGCAGCGGTCGCGACCTTGCCTCCCGGTCCATCCCAGTGGCCGTAGGGCGGTCGCAGCAGCGGCAGCGGCACCGCGCCCGCGTCCCGGATGGCCCGGTCGGTCCCTAGCACCTCCTCCCTGATCTCGTCCTCGCTGAGCTCCTCGAGATCACTATGGGTGTAGCTGTGGTTCGCAACCGCATGGCCCTCGTCGGCGGCGCGCCCGACGAGCCAGGGGCGCAGATCGACGTTGCGACCGAGCACGAAGAAGGTGGCGGGGACCCCCTCCGCCGCGAGGGTGTCGAGGACCGCCGGGGTGTGCTCTCCGGGGCCGTCGTCGAAGGTCAGCGCGACCGTGCCGCTCGGGCAGTGGCTCGCCGCTTCCAGACCGGTGGCCGGGAGCAAGGCGAGCACCAGGGCCGCGCCGAACGCGAGCTGCAGGGTCGGGGGCGAGGTACGCATCGACTGGTTCGACATGTCGCGCTGCTTCCAGCGGCGCTGCGGTCCTCCATCATAGGTCGGCGGATCGTTCCGCATCAGGCCCGAAGGGCAGCCCCCAAGGCGACGAGCGGCGCCTCCCGCCCCGGCGGGAGGCGCCGCGGCGGGAGGCGAGCCCCGCGCCGAGGCCGTCCCCGCCCGTGGCGGCTGACCGTCCCGGTATCTTGGCCTCCCCAGCACGAGGAGCCCACGCGATGAGCGATGGCGGTCAGGTCCGGCGGAGCGACCGCACGGAGCAACAGCCCGACGAGCAGGTCGAGGCGAGCGCCGAAGCCGCAGCGCGAGAGGTGATCGACGACGTCGACGAGCTGCTCGATGAGATCGATGACGTGCTCGAGGAGAACGCCGAGGAGTTCGTCCGCGGCTACGTCCAGAAGGG
>PWEU01000073.1 GCA_003554005.1 Nitriliruptoraceae bacterium | reverse complement strand
TCGGCGCTGGACGCGATCCAGCTGCACGGCGGCTGGGGGTACGTGGACGAGTTCCACGTCGAGCGCTCGCTGCGTGACGCCAAGCTCGCCGGCATCGGCGGAGGCACCACGGAGATCCAGGAGATGATCATCGCGCGCACCCTGCTCGGATGAGCCCGCGCCCTCCGGATGGCAGCCCGCAGGAGTCTCGCCCAGCGGTCAGGTGACGCTCGCCGCCTCCGGGTCGGGGTGGGCGACCGCGATGTCGCCGGCCGCTGGGGCTTCGGGTGCGGTGCCGGTCGAGCCCCGGACCACGAGTTCCGGTCGGAAGGTCAGCTCCGGAGTGGCCGCGTCGGCGTCGGTGATCTGCGCGGTGAGCAGCTGGACCACGGCCGAGGCCATCGACTCGAACGGCTGCTGGATGCTGGTCAGCGGCGGGTCGAAGAAGGCGTTCGGGCCGGCATCGTCGAAGCCGATCACCGAGAGCTGCTTGGGCACCTGCAGCCCGCGCTCGTGCGCTGCACGGATGACGCCGAGCGCCATCCGGTCGCTGGCGC
Source organism: Nitriliruptoraceae bacterium (assembly GCA_003554005.1). Classification (GTDB taxonomy): domain Bacteria; phylum Actinomycetota; class Nitriliruptoria; order Nitriliruptorales; family Nitriliruptoraceae; genus T1Sed10-7. Next base: position 6,847 of record PWEU01000073.1, on the reverse strand, counting down.
ACACCACCGCGGTGACCTCCAGCGGCAGCAGGGTCGCGCCCGCGGAGTGGCCGCCTTCGATGCCGTAGATGGTGTCGGTTATCAGGCTGGCATCGACCGGCAGCCCCGCCCGTTCGAGCGCATCGAGGTACCCGAGCCTCAGGCGTGCGGCGGTGACGTAGCGGCTCGGACCGATCGCCAACCCGATCCGGCGGTGCCCGAGCGACGCGAGGTGGGCCACCGCCAGGCGGCTCACCTCGGCGTGGTCCACCGTGACGGCGGCGATGTCCAGTAGATCGTCGTCGCGACCGTTGACCAGCACCAGTGGCACGCCCGAGTCGCGCAGGTCGTGGTAGCGCTGGTGGTCGGCGCTGGTGTCGGAGTGTTCGCCGGAGACCAGGACGATGCCGGTGACCGCGTGGTCCTGTAGGACATCGAGGTAGTCGGTCTCGCCCATGCCCGATGGCGTCGAGGTGCACAGCACCGTGGTCAACCCCTCCCGGGCCAGGCGGGACTCGAGCGCCTGGGCGAAGCGTGGGAACCCCGGGTTGTCGAGCTCCGGCACGATCAACCCGACGAGCCCGGTCCGCCGGGACGGACGCAGCCGGCCGGGCTCGTAGCCGAGCTGTGACATCGCCTGCAGCACCGACCGACGGGTGGCCTCAGCCACCCCCGGCCGGTCGTTCAGGACACGACTGACCGTCGCCTGGCTCACACCGGCGTGGTCCGCAACGTGCTTGAGACGTGGTTTCACGGTGCAGACCTTAGAGCGGCCAGAGAAGTGCTGCAACAATATCCGGTTCTTCTTGACAAATACCTGCAACTTGTTGCAAACTCTGCTCTGACGTTCCACCACCCGGATGCGCGGGGCGAGAGGTCCCGCCACCGGCCACACGTAGGAGTCACGATGAAGCGGTATCGCAAGTGGATCGCCATCGTCCCCGTCGCTGCCCTCGTTCTCGCCGCCTGCGGTGAGGACACTGAGGACGTCGTGGACGACCCGGTCGACGAGGTCGAGGAGACCGAGGAGGAAGAGGTAGAGGAAGAGGTAGAGGAAGAGGTCGAGGAGGAGGAGGAAGCTGCTCCCGTCCGGGCCGACGCCGACCTCGTGATCTGGGCCGACGACACCCGTCGCGCCGTGGTCGAGCCCTTCGCCGAGGCGTTCGGTGAGGAGCAGGGCCTCACGGTCGCGGTGCAGGAGGTCGCTTTCGACCAGATCCGTGACAACGTCTCCGTCCAGGGCCCAGCGGGTCAGGGACCGGACATCTTCGTCGGTGCCCACGACTGGCTCGGTGAGCTGGTGGAGAACGGTGTGGTCGCTCCGCTGGACCTCGGTGCGGCTGATGACGACTTCCTGGAGGTCGCGACCCAGGCGTTCGCCTACGACGGCACCAACTACGGCCTGCCGTACGCGATCGAGAACATCGCACTGATCCGCAACACCGAGCTGGCCCCCGAGAGCCCCGAGACCCTCGAGGAGATGGTCGAGATGGGTCTGGCGGCGGTCGAGGCCGGTGACGCCGACCTGCCCGTCGCGTGGCAGCAGAACGGCAACGGTGACCCGTTCCACAACTACTGGGTCGTGACCGGTGCCGGCGGCTACGTCTTCGGTCAGGCCGACGATGGCTCCTACCTCGCCGATGACCTCGGGATCGACTCCGAGGGTGGCCTCGAGGCCGCGGAGATCTTCGGTGACATGTACGAGCGCGACTTCCTGAACGTCGACGTTACCTACGACGTGATGATCGACTCCTTCTCTTCCGGTCGTGCGCCCTTCGCGGTGACCGGTCCGTGGGCGGTCGGTGACTTCGCGGACGTGGACTACGTGGTCGAGGCCTTCCCGACCGTCGACGGCGGCACCCCGGCGCCGTTCGTGGGCGTGCAGGGCTTCATGGTCTCCTCCTTCGCCGAGAACGAACTCGCCGCGCGGACCTTCGTGCTCGACTTCATGGGCACCGATGACGCACAGCTCGAGCTGTACGAGGCGGGCAACCGTCCTCCGGCCAAGCTCAGCGCCTTCGAGCAGGTCCAGGACGACCCGGACGTCGCGGGCTTCGGTGCCGCCGGTGAGACCGGCCGTCCGATGCCGGCCATCCCCCAGATGGGCTCCGTCTGGGCGGCGTGGACCGACGCCTACGAGAACATCGCCGCGGGTCAGGACCCGCAGGGGGCGTTCGAGCAGGCAGCGGACCAGATCCGCGAGCTGATCGGGCTCTGATCGATCATCCGAGGGGGCGGTGCCGCAGAGGGCGCCGCCCCCTCGACCATCGTGGCATCATGCGCCGCGATGGACGCGTGACCGGCTCGGGTCGCGCGCCGCTCATCCCGCAGGGGAGTGCGTGATGTCCAACCTGCCCGGGGCACCGGTGAGCTTCGCGGACCGCCTCGCCGACCGGCTCGGCGCCGGCAGCGTCGCCGGGTTGCTGCTCAAGTTCCTCTTCCTCGGCGTCGTGAACGCCCTGGCGCTCTACGCGATCCTGACGCTGCTGCCACTGCGGGAGTGGACCCCCCTGGCGGTCGTGGTCGTGGCCACCGCCGCGCTCGACTACGTCTACCTCTCGAAGCGCACGCTGCCGCTGAAGTTCCTGCTGCCCGGCACGATCGCGCTCCTCATCTTCCAGGTGTCCCCCGTGCTGTACACCGCCTACATCGGCTTCACCAACTACGGCACCGGCAACGTCCTCAACGAACAGCAGGCCATCGGGCGCATCATCTCCGACTCGGTCACCGTGCCCGACGATGCTGTTCGGTACCGCTCCACGCCGCTGCAGAACGATGCCGGCGACCTCGCACTGCTCCTCGAGGACCCCGACGGCGATCTGTTCCTGGGGACCGAGGATGGGCTGCCCCTCCTCGAGGAGGGTGACATCGTCGGTGAGGGCGCAGCGCGGGTGATCCTGGACGAGTTCCGTCCCATCACCCTCGGGGAACTCGGGGATCGTGAGGCGGAGATCCTGGCCTTCTCGGTGCCGATCACCGGTGAGGTCGTCGACGAGCTCGACCTCGACCTCGAGGCCGACGCCATCAGCGTCCAGACCTTCAACACCGCCGCCGTCGCCGTCCAGCGACTCGAGTACGACGAGGTGACGGGTGAGATCCGCGATCTGGAGGACGGCACCGTCTACACCGCCGTCGACGGGACCTTCACCGCCGAGGACGGCTCGACGTTGCGTCCCGGCTTCCGCGACACCATCGGGTTCGACAACTACCGCCGGGTCCTGACCTCGCCGGCGATCCGCGGCCCCTTCTTCCGGGTGTTCGTCTGGACCTTCGCTTTCGCGATCCTGTCGGTACTGACCACTTTCGTGCTGGGTCTGGCCCTCGCCCTGGCCCTCAACGACCCACGGATGAAGCTGCGGCGCACGACCCGGTCGCTGCTGATCGTGCCCTACGCCCTGCCCTCGTTCATGACCGCGTTGATCTGGCAGGGCCTGCTCAACACCTCCTTCGGACCGATCAACCAGATCCTCGGGGTCAGCATCCCGTGGTTGACGAGCCAAGCCTTCGCCGGCGCGTTACCGAAGTTCTCGGTGGTCCTGGTCAACCTGTGGCTCGGGTTCGGCTACATGTTCCTGATCACCACCGGGGCGCTGCAGGCCATGCCCGAGGAGGTCAAGGAGGCCGCCCGGGTCGACGGGGCGTCGGGTTGGCAGATCCTGCGCCGGATCACCCTGCCGCTGCTGTTGGTGGCCGTGGGGCCGCTGCTGATCGCCTCCTTCGCCTTCAACTTCAACAACTTCAACACCGTCTTCCTGCTCACCGGCGGTGGACCACCGATCCAGGGCACCCTGACCCCGGCCGGCCACACCGACATCCTGATCAGCTTCAGCTACCGGTTGGCCTTCGCCGGCGGACGCGGGCAGGACTTCGGTCTCGCGGCGGCGATCTCCACGATCATCTTCTTCCTCGTGGCCATATTCAGCTACATCGGGTTCAAGCGCACCGCGGTGCTGGAGGACATCAACTGATGGCTGCCACCGATCCCCTCTCCACCGCCGCTGACGAGCGCCGCTTCGACGCGGCGACCTTCGACCCCACCGACAGCGGCCCCAAGGGTGCGCGCTGGTGGCGGGAGGTGGGCTGGCGCTACATCGTCGGCCTGCTCGGCGTCGCCTTCGCGCTCATGCCCGTCTACTTCGTGGTGCTCGCCTCGGTCTCGCCGGTGGCGACGCTGTCCGGCGCCCAGCTGGTACCGCGGGCGGTGACGCTGGACAACTACCGGGAGCTGTTCGACACCACGCCGTTCTTCACCTGGCTGTGGAACTCGATCAAGATCGCCGGCGGCGCCGCGTTCGCCAACATGTTCCTCTCGGCGATGGCCGCCTACGCCTTCGCGCGGCTGCGCTTCGCCGGCCGTCGCCCGGGACTGCTGACGATCCTGCTGGTGCAGATGTTCCCCCAGCTGCTCGCCAACGGGGCGATCTTCCTGTTCCTGGTGAACATCTCCAACTACTTCCCCTTCATGGGGTTCGGGACCCAGCTCGGGCTGTTCCTCGTCTACCTCGGCGGGGCGCTCGGGACCAACACCTGGCTGATGAAGGGCTTCTTCGACACCGTGCCGAAGGAGCTCGACGAGTCGGCGCTGGTCGATGGTGCCACCCACGGGCAGATCTTCACCCGGATCATCCTGCCGCTCTCGCTGCCGATCCTGGTGGTCGCCGGGCTGCTGTCGTTCATCTTCCTGTTCAACGAGTTCATCCTCGCCAGCATCCTGCTGGGACAGGCGGACGCCAACCAGACCCTGGCGACGGGGCTGTTCCGCTTCATCGATCAGAACTACGGCCAGCAGTGGGGCCCCTTCGCCGGAGGTGCCCTGATCGGGTCGCTGCCGACGCTGCTGATGTTCCTGTTCCTGCAGCGTTACATCGTCTCGGGGCTGACCGCCGGCGGCGTGAAGGGCTGAGCCCGTGGCCGAGGAGCTCCTGGCGCCACACCACGGGGGTTCCGCGGCCCACGTCGCGACCCCCGATGGGGCCGCCGCCGCGTCGCCGGCCATCGGAGCCACCACGACGTTGCGGGTCGAGGTCCCGCACGCCAGCGGCTTCGAGGCAGTGCACCTGCGTAGCGTCGAGGACGGCGAGCCGGTCTACCGGCGAGCACGCCGGGTGCACCGCTCCCGCGCCGTCGACCTGTACGAGGGGGACCTCATCCAGGTCTCGCAGGTGCAGCGCTACCGCTTCCAGCTGGACGGCCCCCGCGGTGACGCCTGGTTGACCGGCCGGGGAGTGGTGCCCCACGACGTCCCGGATACCTGGGACTTCCAGCTGCTCGCCTCGCCACCACCGCCGAGCTGGGTCGCCGACGCGACGCTCTACCAGATCTTCCCCGACCGCTTCGCCCGTTCGGGGGCGAGCCAGGACTGGCCCGGCTGGGCGGAACCGGCGGCCTGGACCGATCCGATCGCGACCGACCGGCCCTCCTCGATGTACCAGCTGTACGGCGGCGACCTCCCGGGTATCGCCGGTCGGCTGGAGCACCTGCTCCACCTCGGTGTCGACGGGGTCTCCCTCACCCCGGTGTTCCCCTCGATCCAGAACCACCGCTACGCGGCGTCGTCCTTCGACGAGGTGGACCCGTTCCTCGGAGGTGATGCGGGGCTGGCGGCGCTATCCGCTGCCCTGCACGACCGCGGGCTGCGTCTGCTGGGTGACCTGACACTGAACCACTCGGGCTCGACCCACTCCTGGTTCCTCGCGGCCCAGGCCGACGCCGCCAGCGTGGAGGCTGGGTTCTACGTCTTCGAGGAGCATCCGCCCCGCTACCAGGCCTGGCACGGCGTGCCCACACTGCCGAAGTTCGATCACCGCGATCCCGAGCTCCGCCGTCGGTTGTACGAGGGCTCCGCATCGGTCGCCGCCCGCTACCTCGCGGCCCCCTTCCACCTCGACGGGTGGCGGATCGACGCCGCCAACATGGCCGGACGCCAGGGCGCGGTCGACCTCTCTGCGGAGCTCAGGGCCCGCCTGCTCGCCACCTGCCGGGACGTCCGCCACGATGCCTACCTCCTGGCCGAGCACTGCCACGACGCCACCGCCGACCTCAGGGCCGACGGGTGGCACGGGACCATGGACTACACCGGCTTCACCCGGCCGGTGTGGAGCTGGCTGGGCGATCCCGAGCGGGAGGTCCGACTGCTCGGTCCGCCCGCCCCGGTGCGCTCACTCCCCGGCACGACCGTGGCGCACGTGATGGACCTGGTCCGTGGGCAGCTGCCGTGGCGTAGCGTCCTGCACTCGATGACCCTGCTCGGCTCGCACGACACCGCCAGATGGGCACACGTCGCCGGTGACCAGGCCCGTCGGCATGTCGGCCTCACCTGGCTGCTGACCTTCGTCGGCGTGCCGTCGCTGTTCTATGGCGACGAGATCGGGCTCGGTGCCGACGGCACGATCGAGAGGACGGGCAGCCGCGGCGCTCCTGACGTCGTCACCCGGGCCCCGATGCCCTGGGACCAGCCCGAGCGCTGGGACCGATGCACGTTGGAGCTCACCCGGCGTCTGGTGGCGATCCGTCGCTCCAGCCCGGCCCTACGACGCGGGGGCCTGCGCTGGGTCCACCTCGAAGACGACGTGATCATCTACCTCCGCGACCATCCGAAGGAGCGGATACTGACCGCGCTGACCCGGGCTGCCGCTGGGGAGGTGGTCCTCGACGCCGAGGTGCTGGGGCTGGTCGCCGGCGCCCACGCCGAGGCGCTGCTCCATCATGAGGACCTCGTCGCGGCTTCCGGGACGCTCCGGGTGCCGGCGGTGGACGGCCCGAGCGGGCGGGTGTGGCGCCTGCCGGCCAGCGCCTTCGCGGCGGTGCCGGCCACGCCGTGACCCCACGCGCCGAGGTCGCCCGTTAGGTTCGCCCCCGTGGGGGATCC
>PWEU01000117.1 GCA_003554005.1 Nitriliruptoraceae bacterium | reverse complement strand
GTCACCACCCCTACTGGTGTCAAGATGGTGTCACGGACGCAGAAACGCCCCCGCTGGGAAGCGGAGGCGCTCGAGCGATTCTTGCGTCTACTGGCCGCTAGACCGGCCTACGAAGGTGGTGGGCGAGGGGGGACTTGAACCCCCATGTCCATAAGGACACACGGACCTGAACCGTGCGCGTCTGCCAATTCCGCCACCCGCCCGGGTGCTGGGCGGAGGGGAGCAATGCGCTCGCCAGGCAGCCAACGGCACCACCGGCAGCAGAGGACCGGGTCCGCCCGGACCGCAGCGATCCATGCGCACGGAAGCGCCGCGGAACCCGCGCCTTGCCACCGTTCGGACGGGTCGGCGCGACCCCTCCCTGAGCTACGCTCGCGTCCGGCCGGAGCCGTCCTCACCACAGGTCGCTGCCGAGCCGTCGGATCGCAACCGGCAGCACGGTGCTGTCCAGCGACCGAACCCCGCGAGCGACCGGAACCGGTGGACCATGGGCGTGCTCCAGGACTTCGAACGACGCCTCGAAGGCGCCGTCGAAGGTTTCTTCGCGCGCGCGTTCCGTTCCGGCATCCACCCCGTCGAGCTCGCCAAGGCGGTCCAGCGGTACGCACGTGACAACCAGCACGTCACCGCTGACGGCGTCGTCGTCCCCAACGTCTATCGGATCACGGTCGGCCCGAAGGACCACGAACGCCTGGAGGGCTTCGGGGCCTCCCTACCCCGCGAGCTCGCCGAGGGGGTCGTGAGCACAGCCCAGGAGCGCGGGTGGACCCTCCGCGGCCCCGCGAAGGTCCGGATCCTCGTCGAGAACGACGTCAAGCTCGGTCGCTTCCGCATCGCGGGTCGCGTCGAGGCCGTCGAGGGTCCCGCGGCCGGAGGTCGCGCTTCGCCGACACCGCCGCCCAGCGAGGCGGCCCCCGTGCCGGGCCCTGCGGCGGCCCCGATGCCCGCAGCGGGGTCCCAGTCTGACCACGAACCGCCCACGACCTCGTCGGGTGCCAGCGGCTTCGACCACACCCAGGAGGTGTCGACCGCCCCGGACGCCGGCCTGCGACTGGTCGTCCGCCGCGCCCAGGGCAGCAACGGGGCCACCGTGCCGGTGCAGGGCAACCGACTCACCGCCGGCCGACTGGAGCGCTGCGATCTGACGATCCAGGACAGCACGGTGTCGCGGCAGCACGCCGCCTTCGTCCGCCGTGGTGAGCGCTGGTGGGTCGTCGACCTCGGCTCCACGAACGGCACGAAGGTCAACGGTCGTCGCGCTGCCGAGCATCCCCTCGACCCGGGCGACCAAGTCGAGCTCGGGGACGCCCTCGTCGAGTTCGTGGGGGGCTGACGTGCCGGTCGAGCTGCTCACCCTGCTCAAGTTCGTCCTGCTCGGCCTGCTCTACCTGTTCGTCGGTCGCACCGTCCGGGTCTTCGTTGGCGAACTCGGCCCCTCCAAGCGCAAGGCGGCCCCGGCTCCCCGACCAGCCGTCGCCGCGCCATCGGAGCCCAACCGCCGCTCCCGGCGCATCCCCAAGGAGCTGGTGATCCACTCGCCCGGCGGCGCCCCACAGGTCATCCCGCTGTCGGGGCATGGGGTCGTGCTCGGTCGGGGCACGACCGCGGACGTCCACGTGGAGGACGTCTACGTCTCCGACGAGCATGCGGAGATCCTCCCCGACGACGGCAGCTGGTCGATCCGTGACCTCGGCTCGACCAACGGGACCTTCCTCAACGGCGCGAAGGTCACCCGACCGACCCCGCTGGCGATCGGGGACCAGCTGCGCTTCGGCAAGACCCGCATCGAGCTGCGCCGATGAGGCGGCTGGTGGCGACCGGACGCAGCGACGTCGGCAAGGTCCGCCAGGGCAACGAGGATGCGCTGCTGCTCCGCGACAGCGTGTACGCCGTCGCCGACGGCATGGGTGGCCACCTCGCCGGCGAGGTGGCGTCAGCCACCGCTCTTGAGCCGATCGAGGAGCTGGACGGCAGGATCTTCCAGGACAACGCCGCGGCGGTGACCGCGCTACGCGCCGCGGTGACCGCGGCGAACGAACGGGTCTCCCAGCTCGCTCGGGACAACCCGAACTACCGCGGCATGGGCACCACGCTGACCGCCGCCCTGGTGGAGGGTCGGCGGCTCCATGTCGCCCACGTCGGCGACTCCCGCGCCTACCTGCTCCGCGACGGGCACTTCAGCCAGCTCACCGACGACCACACGCTGGTCCAACACCTCGTCGACGAAGGGCAGATCACCCGGGAGGAGGCTGCCCGGCACCCCCAACGCTCCGTCGTCACGCGCGCGATCGGCGTGTCGGACGACGTGGACGTGGACTCGATGTCCCTCGAACTGCAGCCAGGTGATCAACTGCTGCTGTGCTCCGACGGCCTGACCGGCGTCGTCGAGGACGAGGCGATCGCCCGGACGCTGATGGAGGTCGAGGACCCCGACGAGGCGATCAGTGATCTCATCGATCTGGCCAACGCCGCCGGCGGTCCGGACAACATCACGGTCCTGCTGCTGCGCTACGAGGATCCCGATGCCGAGCAGGCACCACAACACCGCACCATCTCGATCTCGAGCCGGGTCGACAGTGACAGCGCCGACTGGGCCGGGGAGATGGGCCGCTACGCCTCGCTGACCAAGGGCGGCCCACTGCTCGACCCTGATCAGGACTCCGACGGTCGCTCGGTGGGCGCGATCCTCGGCAAGGCGACCGCGATCGTGCTCGCGCTGGCGGTGTTCGTCGGAGTCGTCCTCGGCGGGTCCCAGTTCCTGCTGTCCCGGAGCTTCTTCGTCGGGGTCGACGGTAACCAGGTCGTGATCTTCGAGGGCATCAACCGCGAGCTGGGGCCGTTCGAGCTCTACCGGGTCACCGAGCGCTCCGAGGGGACCATCGATGAGGTCCAGCTCTGGTACCGGCCGCAGCTCGAGTCCGGGTTCCCGGCCGCCGCCCTCGGCGACGCCCGCAACCTCGTCCGCAACATCCCGCTCCGCGAGGTCGAGGAGGAGCCCGATCCGAACACCGAGGATGGCGACGCCGACCCGGACCCGGAAGCGTGACCGCCGGATCGGTCGTCATGGGTGACGGTCCACGGGCGACCGAGGCCCGACTGCTGGTCGGTGCGGTGCTGATCACCTCGGCGGCGGGGGTACTGCTCGGCTGGTCCCGCTCCAGCGAGCTCCCACCGGCCGCACTGGTCACCGGGATCGCCATGGCAGCCATCGCCACGGTGGCACACCTCACCGTGCGGGTCCCCGCCCCCGACGCCGACCCGATCCTGCTGCCGATCGCCTTCCTCCTCAACGGCCTCGGGCTGGTCTTCGTGCAGCGGGTCGACCTGGCCACCGGCAGCGAGCTGGCCGCCGCGCAGGCGGTCTGGACCGCGGTGTCGGTCGGCATCTTCTGCGCGCTGCTGCTGTTCCTGCGCGAGGTACGGGTGCTCGCCCGCCTGCAGTACACCTTCGGCCTGCTCACGATCGTGCTGCTGCTGTCACCACTGATCCCGGGACTGACCGCCGGTGTGATCAACGGTGCGCAGCTGTGGATCGACGTGTTCGGCCTGCGATTCCAGCCGGGCGAGATCGCCAAGCTCACGATGGTGGTGTTCCTCGCCGCCTACCTGGAACGCAACCGGGCGCTGCTGTCGGTCGCGACCCAGCGCATCGGCCCCGTGCTCCTCCCCGCCCCACGTCACCTCGCCCCTCTGCTCGTCGCCACCGGGGCGGCGTTGGTCATCATGGCCGGACTCCGCGACCTCGGCAGTGCGCTGCTGTTCTTCGGCGCCTTCCTCGCGATGCTCTACGTCGCGACCGGTCGGCTGGCCTACCCCGTCCTCGGGATCTTCGCCTTCGCCATCGGGGCAACGGTCGCCTACCAGCTGTTCGGGCACGTCCGGGTACGGGTCAGCATCTGGTTGGATCCATGGGCCGACGTCGCGGGGAGCTCGTACCAGCTGGTCCAGAGCCTGTTCGCCCTGGCGACCGGTGGGCTGACGGGCACCGGGCTCGGGTTCGGCCGGCCCCAGGACGTGCCGTTCTCCGCCACCGACGCCATCTTCGTCGTGATCGGTGAGGAGCTCGGCCTGCTCGGCGCGACGGCGGTCCTGCTGCTGTACCTGACCATCGCCATGCGGGGCCTCAAGATCGCCCAGACCGCCCGGGACGAGTTCTCGACCCTGCTCGCCACCGGACTGACGGTCCTGATCGCCTTCCAGACCTTCGTGATCATCGGCGGGCTGACCCGGCTGGTCCCGCTCACCGGCATCACGCTGCCCTTCGTCTCCTACGGCGGTTCCTCGCTGTTGTCGAACTACCTGCTGATCGCGCTGCTGCTGCGGATCAGCGACGAGTCACGGGCGGCGGTACTCGGGCGCAGCACGCACCACGGACCCGGGCGGCCTCGCGCATGAACCGACAACTCGGACGCATCGGCGCGATGGTGCTCGTGCTGTTCGGCGCGTTGTTCGTCAACCTGAACGTCATCACCCTCCTGCAGGCCGACGAGCTGGCCAACCACCCGGCGAACCGACGCGTGATCATCCGCGAGTACGCGATCGAACGCGGCCCCATCGTGGTGGGTGAGGAGGCGATCGCTCGGAGCGTGCCCACCGAGGGCGGCCAGTACCGCTACCTCAGGACCTACCCCGAGCCGGAGCTGTACGCCCACATCACCGGCTACTACTCCATCGTGCTCCAGCGATCGGGACTGGAGCGCGCGCTGAACGAGGAGCTGACCGGCAGGACCACCGAGGTGGTGGCGCAGAACCTCGGCGAGCTGCTCGGCGGCGCACAGCGGCCCGGCAACGCCGTCGAGCTCACGATCGACCGGCGCGCCCAGGAGGCCGCCCGCGACGCGCTGGCGGGGCGCGAAGGCGCGGTCGTGGCCATCGACCCCACCACCGGCGCCGTCCTTGCCAGCTACGCCAACCCCTCCTTCGACCCGAACCCCCTGTCCAGCCACGACACCCGGGAGATCAACGAGGCCTGGGCACCGCTCCGCGACGATCCCGACCGCCCGTTGGTCGACCGCGCGACCGGTGAGCTCTACCCGCCGGGTTCGGCCTTCAAGGTGATCGTCGCCGCCGCGGCGCTGGAAGCCGGGGACGACCCTTCCCGCACGTTCCCCAACGAGGCCACCTTCGACGTGCCCCAAACCACCCAGAACATCTCCAACGCCGGGCGAGTCCGCTGCGGTGAGGGGGACGAGGTCACGCTGCAGACGGGGTTCCGGCGCTCCTGCAACACCGTCTTCGCCCGCCTCGGCCTCGAGCTCGGCGACGACGTGCTCGCCGCGCAGGCCGAGGCGTTCGGCTTCAACCGGACGCCGCCGCTGGAGCTCCCGGTCGCCGCGAGCCGGATCCCCCTGGACCAGGACGTGCCGGCCACCGCCCAGAGCGCCATCGGCCAACGTGACGTGCAGGCCTCGGTGCTGCACATGGCCATGGTCGCTGCCACCGTGGCCAACGGTGGCCAGCTGCTGCGCCCGCACCTGGTCCAGACCGTCCGGGGACCCGACGGCGCCATCCTGCGGGGCCCCGACATCGGCCGGTGGGAGGAACCCCCGGCAGATGGGCGCCCCGTCTCACCCCGGACCGCCCAGCAACTGCGTAGCCTGATGATCGACGCGGTCACCGGGCCCGGGGCCACGGGTGGCAGCGCCGCGATCGAGGGCATCGAGGGGGGCGGCAAGACCGGCACGGCCCAGACCGCACCCGGTGCCCGCCCGGTCGCCTGGTTCATCGGCTTCGCGGGCGACGATGTCGCCGTGGCCGTCGCCGTGCCCGACGCCGACGGTGGTGGTGGCGCGATCGCGGCTCCGGTCGCCCGTGCCGTCATGACGGCGGCCATCCGAGACTGACCCGAGGCGTTGCTAGCCTCGAGCGGTCCTCACCATCCTGGAGGAACTCCGTGACCGAAGGACGCGTCCTGGCCGGCCGCTACGAGCTGCGCCGTGTCATCGGACGAGGTGGTATGGCCGAGGTCCACGCGGCCTACGACCACACCCTCGGTCGCGAGGTGGCGATCAAGCTGCTCCTCGAGCGGTTCCGGGAGGACGAGAGCTTCACCCGGCGCTTCCAGGACGAGGCGCGCCACGTCGCCAGGCTCAACCACCCGAACCTCGTCGCGGTGTACGACACCGGTGCCGACCAGGGCCAGCCCTACATCGTGATGGAGCTGGGGGAGGGCCGTTCCCTGCAGCAGGCCATCGCCGCCGGTGGGCTCACCGAGGACCGGGCCCTGGAGGTCGTGGCCGACGTCTGCTCGGCGCTGAGCTACGCCCACGACCGTGGGTTGATCCACCGTGACATCAAGCCGGGCAACATCCTGATGGCCGACGACGGCTCGGTGAAGGTGACCGACTTCGGGATCGCCCGGGCGGTGGACAACGAGACCGTCACCCGGACCGCCGCCGTGCTCGGCACCGCCGCCTACCTCTCGCCCGAGCAGGCCCAGGGCCTGGGCGTCGACGCCCGCAGCGACCTGTACTCCCTCGGCGTGGTGCTCTACGAGTCGCTCACCGGTCGGCAACCCTTCGCGGGCGACTCCCCGGTGACGGTGGCCTACCAGCACGTCCAGGAGCAGCCTCGACCACCCCGCGAGCTGGATCCGTCCATCACACCGGCGGCTGAGGCGATCGCGATGCGGGCGCTGGCGAAGAACCCGGTGAATCGCTACCAGAACGCCAGCGAGATGCGCTCCGACGTCGTCAACGCCCGCGTCGGACAGCCCGTCGCCGCACCGGCGGTGCTCACGCCCGACGAGACGGCGCTGCTGACCGCCGACCCGAGCACCCGCGGCGTGCGCACCCACGAGCAGGAACGCCGCCGGCGGGGCCTCGTAGCCGCCCTACTGGTGGTCATCGGCCTGCTGGCACTGGTCGGCGGGGCCTTCGCGCTGATGAACCTGCTGGCCACCGACGACCCCGTGCTGGTCACCGTCCCGGACGTCGTGGGCGAGACCCAGGCGGTGGCCGAGGAGCTCCTGGTCCGCGCCGAACTGACGGTCGGGACCATCGCCGAGGAGCCGAGCGAGGAGGTCGAGGAGGGCCGGGTCATCCGCCAGGATCCCGATGCCGACATCGAGGTGGAGGAGGGCAGCCCGGTCGACCTCGTGATCTCCTCCGGCGAGGACGTCGTCGCGGTCCCGCGGCTGGTGGGCCTGAGCGAGAACGACGCCCTGGCCCTGCTACGGGAGTTCGACCTGGTCTTGGGGACCACCACCGAGGAGGAGGATCCCGACAGCGATCCGCGCACCGTGCTCGACCAGGACCCGGCCCCGGGCGACGAGGTGCCGCCCGGCACGGCGGTGGACATCACCGTGAGTATCGGCATCGCGCAGGTCCGGGTGCCACGGGTCGTGAACTTCTCGGAGAACAACGCGCTCGACACGATCCGCAACGCCGACCTCGAGCCCTCGATCGCCGACCGGGAGTTCTCCATCGCTGTCGGTGAGGGCTTCGTCATCAGCCAGTCACCGGCGCCCGGTGACCTCGTGGACCCCGGCACGACGGTGGAGATCATCATCTCCCTCGGCCC
>PWEU01000060.1 GCA_003554005.1 Nitriliruptoraceae bacterium | reverse complement strand
GGCTCGTGGGCCGGCCGGTTGGCATCTCCCACGGGGTTCCGGCAGGCTGGATCGGCCGCCGGGTGCGGACAACGGGTCACGGGTGGAGGAGGTCCGAGGATGGCGGAGCAGCAGCGGCAACGGTGCGATCTGGTGCTCGGCGGCGGTGGCGTCCGGGGGGTGGCCCACATCGGCGCCATGACCGCGCTCGAGGAGGCCGGCTACGACGTGATGCGGGTGGCCGGGGCCTCAGCGGGGGCCATCGCCGGCTCCTTCGCGATCGCCGGGGTGGGCGCCGCGACCCTACGGGAGCTGTTCGACGAGCTGGACTTCACCCGCTTCGCGCTCTCCGACGTCGTCGCCCGACTGAAGGAGAACCGGGCGGCCAACCGGGGCCTCAGGCGGTTCACCGAGGAGGGCACCGACCCCGCCACCTGGATCACCGAGGTGCTGGAGGGCCAGGGGATCGAGACCTTCGGTGACCTGAAGGTCACCGACGTGGAGGACGATGCGCCGATCGAGCGGCGCTACCGCCTCGTGGTGCGCTGCCTCGACATCCTGAACCGACGGGTGGTCCGCCTGCCCTGGGACTACGGACGTTACGATCTGGACCCGGATGCGCAGAGCGTCGCCAGGGCCGTCCGCGCGTCGATGTCGATCCCTTTCGTCTACGACCCGGTCCGGATCGGCAACCGTGACACCGGCGCCCAGGCGCTGCTGATCGACGGCGGCCTGACCTCCGCGTTCCCCGTCGGGGTCCTCGACCGGATCGACGACCAGCCACCGAGGTGGCCGACCTTCGGCATCCGGCTGCTCCCGCGGGCACCTGCCACCGCGGAGCTCCCCGGTTCGACCCTGGAGCTGGCCCGCATGGTGATCGATTCCCTGCTCGACACCAGCGACCAACTGGCCCCTGACAACCCCTGCGACGAGGTCCGCACCGTCCGGGTCGACCTCTCCGACGTCGGCACCCTCGACCTCGACGCCGACGAGGAGTACGACCTGTTCAGCGACGGCTACGAGGCGATGCACGCCTTCCTGGAGCGGTTCAGCTTCGACGAGTACCGCGACCGCTGCCGCACCTGATCCCCTGGCCCCGGCGGACCGCTCCGGGCGGTCCTCAGGCTCCGTCGACCAGCGGTGGCCGCAACGGCTCGCCGGGCAGACGCCGGACCCGGGAGCCGCTCCTGAGACCCGCGGCGCGCACCCGTCGGACCAGCTCCGACGCTCCGACCGGCTCGGCGCCGAGCGCGATCGCCCGCGCGCGGAGCTCGGCGGGGATGTCGTAGTGGTCGCCCTGGTACCACCGGCGCTGCAGGCCGAGCTCGACGGCGAAGGCGTGGAGCTCGGCCTCGGAGCGATCGCTCACCAGGTGCGCGAAGCGGCGCCCGCGGTGGGGCCAGATGGCCGCGTCGACCAGGATCGCCATGGGCACCTCCCTCCGGTTCAGGCCGGACTCGGACCGTCCAGGGTCGGATCGACGGGGGCGGACGGACCGACGGATCCCGCATCGGGTGGGCGCTCGGTCCGAGCCGTGCCGGCCAGCGCCGGAGCGAGCCAGCGACGCAGGAGCACCAGGGCCACCACCCCCGCGCCGCCGGCGATCAGGAAGCTGGCCCCGAACCCGCCGTTGGCGGCGGCGATCCCGAGCGCCGCGGGACCGGCGGCGGAGGCCAGGTCCAGGAACAGCGTGAAGGTGGCCATGACCCGGGCACGCTCGTCGGCAGCGACCCCCTGCGCCGCGGCCAGCGCCATCGAGGGGGCGAAGATGGCGGTGCCCACGGCCAGCAGCAACGCCCCGGCGTACAGCCCCGTCGGGGTGAGCAGCAGCCCCATCCAACCGAGCCCGGCGATCACCAGCACCAGGGCCAGGCTCGCGGCGGTCACCGCACCCAACCGGTCTGGCAGCCGCGCTCCGACCACGCGTACCAGGGCGATGGTGCCGGAACACAGCAGGAACAACGGAGCCGCCGCGGCCAACCCGAGGCCGTCGGCGTGGAGGGGCACGAAGGCCAGGAACCCGATGAACCCGAGCGACCCGATGCCGAAGATCACCCCGGGGACGATCGCCGCGGGGTGCAGCAGCGGGCCGGTGGCGATCGCGACCCGCCGCTGCTCGACCGGGAGCCGGCTCGCGGCCGCCACCACGACCAGACAGCCGACGGCGCTGGCGATCCAGACGGCGGCGTAGGAGCCGCGACCGAGCAAGCCCTCCCCGACGAGCGGGCCGAGCCCGAAGCCCAACTGGACCGCCACCATCACGTAGCTCATCGCCTCGCCGTACCGCGAGCTCGGGGCGAGGTCCAGGGCCCGTGTCGCGGTGCCGACCACCACGGCGGCCTGTCCGACCCCGGCCAGCGCCCGGAGCGCGAGCAGCAACGCGAAGGAGCCGACGGCGAGGTGGCCGACCATGGCGACGGCGGTCAAGGCACCACCGCCGGCGATCAGGGCCCTGCGGCCGAACTGGTCGCCGATCCGCCCCACCACCGGGCGCACCAGCACCGCCGCCAGCGCGTGGATGGCGAAGACGGCACCGACCGCGATCTCGCCCCGCTCGAGCTCGTCGACCACGAACCGCGGCAGGACCGGCAGGGTGGCCCCGAAGGCCAGGAAGGACGCCAGGGTGGTGACCACGACCAGCCGGAAGGGTCGTGTCAGCAGGAGCGGCTGCATGCTCACGGCGCGCACACTACCGAGCGCTGCCAGCGCGACCAGGGGTGGGGCGGGGCGCGCGCAGCGGCGGTAGCGTGCCCCATCAGCACCCGCCCACGACGCGAGGCCGACGTGGCACCTGACACCTCGCCGGCGCGACCGGCCGAGCCGGTGGGCCCGCGATCACCCGCCCGGATCCGCGCGGAGCTCGATGACCTGCGGCGCTCCCTGGCGGAGACCCCGCCCCACCACGGCGCCGGGGCGCGGGCGGCACTTCAGGCCCGGGTGGCACGGCTCGAGCGGGAGCTGGCCGAGCGCGACGGATGATCGCCGCCTCGGTGCCGGCGGGACACAGGAGGATGCGATGAGCTTCGAACCAGGTGGCAAGGTGGCGGTCGTCACCGGGGCGTCGAGCGGCATCGGGGCGGCCACCGCCGCCCGCCTGGCCCGGCTCGGCATGACCGTGGTCGCCGTCGCCCGACGCGAGGACCGGCTCCACGAGCTGGCAGCCGCACACCCGGCGATCCGCCCCTACGTGGCGGACATCCCCGATCAGGACGCCGTTGACCGGCTGGCCGCCTGGGTCGCGTCACAGCTCGGTGCCTGCCACGTGCTGGTCAACAACGCCGGGGTCCCGGGCGGCAGCTTCCGCGGACGCGACGACCTCGACGACACCCTGCACACGATCGAGGTCAACCTGGCGGGCCCGATCCGCTGCATGGCCGCCTTCGCCTCCCTCCTCGAGGCCTCGGCGCCGGCCCGGGTGGTCAACGTGGCGTCGGTGGCCGGCAAGCTCGGGGTGGGCCCCGCCGGGTACGCCGCCAGCAAGTTCGGGCTGGTCGGCCTGAGCGAGGCGACCGGGCTGGCCTGGTCCCGGCGGGGCATCACGGTCTGCGAGCTGAACCCGGGCTTCATCCACACCGAGGGCTTCCCGAAGGACAGCCTGCGGGCGAGCCGGATCGCACGGCTGGTCGGGACCCCCGACGACGTCGCGCGCGCCATCCACGAGGTGATCCTCTCGGGCGCACCCGAACGCACGGTGCCGAGGTGGTACCGGCTCCTCGTGGTGCTGCGGCACGCAGCGACGCCGCTCTACCGGGGCCTGGTGTCCCGGATGGGCCGGGCCTCGGGCACCCGGGACCGGGATCGGTGAGCTGCCGTCGCCCCAGGGGGAGATGGACCCGGAGCGCTCAGCCCGGTGGCGGGACGATGCCGTAGGCGCGCAGCGCGCTCGCGACGTGACCGGCGGCGGCGCCGTCGCCGGTAGGTGGGAAGTCGCAGGCGGCGAGCCCTTCGGCCAGCACCGCCGCCAGCTCGGCCGGTGCCCTCACCCCGGTCGGGTAGGTCACGAGGTGGAGCGAGCAGGTGGCATCCCGCGGATCCTGCAGCCGGAAGCGACGTCCCTCGGCGTCCCACACGATCACGGGATCACGGCCGGTGTCGAACCAGATGTCAGCGGTCTCGCGCAGCGCTGGAGCCGGGAGGCTGCGAGCAGCTGCGGGGGCGGGCGCCTCAGTCGTCATCGACGACCGCGTCGAGGTCGATCAACCCCCCGGCGGCGGCCAGGGCGCCGGCCGTGGCGACGGCCCGCTCGTAGACCACGGTGAAGTAGTGCTCCGCCACAGCCTCGTGACCGGGGAGCGGCGGCAGGCCGAGGGAGCGTGGGACGGCGGCGGGGGCGTCGGTGATACGGACGTCCCGGGCCACCCTGGGGAGCGCCTCGGGGTCGCCCCAGAAACCCGCGGCGTCGTTGCGGCCGGGTGCCTGCTCGCGTTCGGGACCTCGGGCGCGTTGCCGCCCCTTGCGCTGGCTGGCGCGCTTGCGGTTGCGCTTCTGGGACGGCCCGGACGGCGCGCCGTCGGCGGGGCCGGCGGTGGTGCGCTCGGGGGCGTCCCCGGTGCGCTTGTGGGGGCGTCCCCGGCCCCGCTTGCGCCGGGCCCGGCTGCGGCCGCCGTCCCCCTTGGGCGCGGCGTCGGGTCGCTCGTTGCGTCGATCACTCATGCGGCATCACCTCGGGCGGCGGCGGGCAGGGGCACGTCCTCGGTCAGCACGGCGTCGGGGTCGATACCCAGCGCCCGCCGCAGCTGCCGCTCGTCCAGGTCGCCGACGGTCGAGGACTTCGGCAGGGCGATGTCGGCGATCTTGCGCTTGCCGGCCACGACCTCCTCCACCCGCTCGTCCACCGTGCCCGGGCACACCAACCGGTGGGCGACCACCGTCCGGGTCTGGCCGATACGCCAGGCCCGGTCCCGGGCCTGGTCCTCCACCGCCGGGTTC
Source organism: Nitriliruptoraceae bacterium (assembly GCA_003554005.1). Taxonomy (GTDB): domain Bacteria; phylum Actinomycetota; class Nitriliruptoria; order Nitriliruptorales; family Nitriliruptoraceae; genus T1Sed10-7. Next base: position 2,615 of record PWEU01000060.1, on the reverse strand, counting down.
CACCACCGGTCGTAGAGCACCACGTGACTCGCGGCCGTGAGGTTGAGCCCGGTCCCCCCGGCCTTCAGCGACAGCACCAGAGCCCCGGGACCCTCGGTGGTCTGGAAGCGATCGATCATGCGGTCACGGGCGCCACGGGCGAGACCACCGTGGTAGCACTCGATGTCGATCCCCGTCCGCGCGGTCAGGTGCTTGGCCAGCCGCTCCCCCCAGCTGGCGAAGTGGGTGAAGATCAGCATCCGCTCCTCGGACTCGAACACGTTGTCGACGATCTCCTCGAGCCGTGCCAGCTTGCCGGAACGGTCCATCAAGGGTCCCTCGTCGCCGGTGTAGGCCGCCGGGTGGTTGCAGATCTGCTTCAGCGCCGTGATCGCGGCCAGCACCGCGCCCTTGCGCTTGTTGGTGTCCTGGTCCGAGGAGGTGACCACCAACTCGTCGAGCACCGCCTGGTACAGCCCGATCTGCTCGGTGGTCATCGGGCAGTGGTCCAGCGAGTCGATGCGGTCGGGCAGCTCCGCAGCGATCGCCGGCTCCGCCTTGGTCCGGCGGAACACCAGCACCCCGTTCAGCGTGGTCAACGCCGACTCCGCTCCCCGCCCCTTCGAGGTGATCTGCTGCATCTGGCCGACGAAGGTGGCCCGGTCACCCAACAGGCCGGGGTTGGCGAAGTCGAGCAGCGCCCACAGGTCACCGAGCCCGTTCTCGATCGGCGTCCCGGTCAGCACGACCCGGGTGCCACCCTCCAGGCGACGTAGCTGCTGGGCGGTCTCGCTGGCGGGGTTCTTGATCACCTGCGCCTCGTCCAGCACGATGCGGCTCCAGGTGATGGCCGCCAGGGCCTCGACGTCGCGCAGGGCCGTCCCGTAGGTGGTCAGGACCACGTCGGCGTCGGCGGCCTCGGCGGCCACCTCGTCGGCGTCGGCGCGGTTGGTGCCGTGATGGACCACGACCTTGAGGTCCGGCACGAACCGGGCCGCCTCGCTGGCCCAGTTCCCGACCACCGCGGGTGGCGCGATCACCAGGGCGGCGGGCGTGTCCTCGTCGCGGTCGCGCAGGAAGGCGAGCAGGGGCGGCGTCTTCCCGAGCCCCATGTCGAGCGCCAGGATGCCACCGAGCCCGGCGGACTCGAGGAAGTGCAGCCATGCGAGGGCGTCCGCCTGGTAGCTGCGCAGCTCGCCCTCGAAGCCCTCGGGAGACGTGGTCGGCTGCTCGGGGATCGAGGCCGCGCTGTGCAGCAGGTCCGCGGCCCAGCCCTCGCCCTCCAGCTGGATCGGCTGGCCGAGCGCGGTGCCGTCGAGCCCGAGGGCGTAGCGCAGCATGTCGGCGCCGGACAGCCTGGTCCGGTCCGCCCGCTCCTCCAGGGCCGCCGCCGCGGCCTCCAGGTCGGCGTGATCGACGGCGACCCAGCGCCCCTGGGAACGCACCAGCGGACGGGACTGGGAGGACAGCTCACGGATCTGCGCGGCCGTGAGCTCCTCGTCCCCGAACACCGCCGACCAGCGCACGTCGCTGAGCTGCTGTGCCCCGACGGCCCGCTCCTGGGAGCCGAGCGAGGTCAGCTTGAGCTGGGAGCTGGCCTTCTTGGTCGACAACGGCGGGACCCGGACCTCGAACCCGGCGTTGGTCAGCACCGAGCCGGTCTGGGTCATCAGCTCCCAGGCCTCGTCCTGGCTGAGGATCACCTCACCGCGACGACGGTCCTTGCCCCGTTCCAAGGGGGCGTACAGGCCCTCCAGCCGCTCGAGCTCGCGCTTGATCAGCTCCTTGCGCTCGTGGTTGGCCCGGGACATCGCGGCTTCGACGGGCTCGTCCCTGCGCCGACCACCGGGCACCAGGGGGCGCAGCAACCACGCGTCGCCCTCGTCGGGTGGGTCCAGCTGGACGATCAGCTCGAGCTTGGAGGCACCGGTGACCCCCTCGGCCCAGGACTCGAGCCCCCGTCGGATCTCCGTGCCTTGCGCGTGCGGCGCCTCGAAGGTGGAGCCGTCGAGGCGTCCGAGAGCGGCCTCGGCGATCTCCGCCGGCCGCTGGGGCTGCGGCGGTGGCGCGGGTACCTCGACGCGGCCGGCAGCGTCGCGACAGATGGCGTCGACGAAGCCGGACACGATCGCGTGGGTCACGGTCCGGGCGTCGCGGCGTCCTTCGAGCGCCGCGACGGCCCCGGGCATCGCCTTGACCAGACCGGTCAGCTCGTCGTGGTCGATCAGGGTGGGTTCCCAGCGCACCGCGAAGTAGGACCGGTTCGCGGGTGCGTCGCCGACCTTGCGCAGCTGCGGGACCATCCGCCCCTGCGCGACCAGGCGCACCGCCAGTGCGGCCGCCAACCCGACCCAGGTGACGCTCGGTGCGAGCTCCTCGTCCTGGTGGGTCCCGGCGAGCGCGACCAGCCACCCCAGGGTGTCGTGGATGTCGGCGGTCAGCGTCGCCGCCGTCGTGCCACCGGGCAGGGTGATCGGTTCCCCGTCGGCGAAGGCGGCCACGGGCGCTCCCGCGGCGGCCAGACGGTCGGTGACGATCGAGGTGGGCTCGGGCTCGGATCCACGTCCCGCGCTCCAGGCGGCGATCGTGCCGCGGTGCCAGGACAGCTGCAGCTGCGGCGGGCTCGGCTCCAGCGG
>PWEU01000354.1 GCA_003554005.1 Nitriliruptoraceae bacterium | reverse complement strand
TCAGGGGTGAACAGGGTAGAAACGTCCCTGTAGACTTCGTTAAGATGGTAAGCAAACTCGGTCTCCCCCAGTTCCGTAGGGTAGCGTGTTTTAATATAGTTGGTCATTTCTTGAAGATCCAAATTTACCACTCCTTCCTTACTTTCATCGGCATACCATAAGGCTTGCCCTCTAATTTGCGTTCCAGTTTAAACTCCCTTAGCCTGTCCTGGAATATGGGGAAATAATCGGGTATGAACATGGACAAAGCGCCCATCCAATACAGATCGTGCCACTGTTCCGGTATTTCGGGTTCGCTAACCTGTCCGGCCATCGTTCCCAATTCTTTTAGCTGTTTATGATATGCGACGAGAAGTTTTCTTTCCGCCTGTATCCCGACAAAGCGTATCTTGCTGCCCTGCCTTCTTGCGCCTATCTTCTCTGTGCGGCTTTCGTGCAACAAGGGGACACTTATGCCCCTGTCGTGGTGTGTTATATCTATAATATAGTTAAGCCTATATATATCGTTTGCAAGCGCCGTCAGCACTATTTCTTCGTCTGCTTCGGTCGTTTCGTATTCTGCCTCTTCGTGGATAGCGGCGACAGGCTGGATATACTGCCTCTGCACCATATTGATTTCATCGTCTACATCGTCCACGAGTTGCACCCCTGCCCGGCGCATTACCCTGTTGCGGATTTCGGTTAAGTCCATATTGCACCTCACTTTCTATCAATAACCCCGTGAACGTCCACCAGATAAAGGCGATCCCCTTCTTCATCGTAGAACAGGTTGGTTTTACCCACGTCGCTTTTGATGAAAGGGAACAGCCCCTTATCTGCCGCTTCAATCTCCTGCATCAGCTTTACACGTAGCCCGCCTATATGCCCCTCAATGTCTTTGCGAGTATCTGCCCTTTCCCCCGGCGCCCTCGGCATAACAAGAAAACCATCCCAGTTCTCGCAGGGCAAAACCCCCTTGACCTTGCCGGAGAGGTAGTTATGCGCGGCGGTTATCTTCGCCAGCTTTTCCTCCCTGCGTTTGTCGTTCTGCTTTCTTGGTATCTTTACCACAAAGTCGTCAAAGACGAGAACGATAAAATACGTCCCCGTATCGTCCACCTTGAAAGAGGGAACGTCAAAGTCCATGCTACCTTACCTGTGTAGGGGCATATCCGCCCTGTTCCAGAAGTTCTACAACAGGCGAGGGCAGAAGGACAGGGGTTTTCCTTTGAATTTGCAGATTCCAACCGTTGACACCCACCACCACAAAAGAACTTTGCGGGTTAAGTTTATCCTCGGGAACCATCACACGTTCCTTGGGGTATTTTTTAAGTTTTTCTGCGGTTTCCTTTGCCAGCGCTGATACCTGCGCCTCTACCCCGTGCTGTTCCGTAATATCCACAGTCTCGGCTTCCCTGTCGTAGTGCGGCTTGGCAACAGAGGCGGGGTCTCTTTCGGCGCCCATGCCTTCTTCTACCGCCCCCTCGTTGAGCGACTCTCCATCTTCTTTATCGGCAGCACAGGTGCCGCCCTTAAACTTCGTATAGTGCTGCACCAGGTAGCCTTTGTTTTCAAATTCTTCCCCGCAGTATTTGCACTTGTAATCGTCTGCCATCTTGTAACACTCTCCTGTTTTCAAGTAATTAAAAGAGGCCCCTTATTAAGAGGCCCCTTTTACTTTAAACCTGCCCTTACTACTTCTCTGTCAATGGCGCTTTGTAAGCAGCCTTGTTCACGTGAGAGTTGTACTTCTCCTTAATCTCGTTAATCAGCGTTAAGGAAGTTGCAAGGTCGCTGGCGTTGCTGGCTGTTACCTCGTCGCTGTCGTCGTCTATAAGGTGAGTACCGCTTTGCTCGAGGTGAGCGTTAAACTCTGTTTTCAACTCGTTGGCAAGCGTGTTCAGTGAGCTTTGTGTAGTAGCGTTGGTTGAGGTAACATCGTTGGTCGAATCTTCCGCTACGTGATGGGGCAGTAATTCCCTGTGTGCGTTGTAGTCTACTTTCAGGGCATTTGCCAGGGTGTTAGCGGAGGAAAGGCTGTCGGCATCTGCGGTATCGCACTCGTTATCCTCGTCAACCTGCCTGTGCGGGCTTAGAGATAACCTGCGAATATCCTCTACCAAATCCTCCAAAAACTCTCCCCACTGTTCACCGTCAGCAAAGCCTGTGAACATTATTTTCTCCAACTTGGACATTATTCCACCCCCCTAAAGGGGAGAGGCTGCGCGGCTGTTACGCCGTGACAGCACTCTCCACTCGCAGGATACACAGTTCGTTTAGACGAACAGCGGCTAAATAGGCTTTCCAGCCCGTCGAGGATCGTTGCTCTAACGGGTCAGCACTTCCTGCACTACCCAAACTCTTAGTAATGGTCTGGGGCTTGCTGGAACCTGCAATATCGGGAATACCGTAAGCACCCTTCCCGACAATAATTGTCCCGTAAACGTCCGTATTCCCCACGCCCCCATCTTCCCAGATAGGCGCAAGGGTGGTTTCGATATAGCGTATGCCGTGCATCTTGCCAATTTCACCGTCGAAGATTTTTTCACTTCCGGCGTACTGGTTGGCGTTTACCCATGCGGCATCGCCCGTAATGTCATAGGCTACGTCGGGGTGGACAAAGCCGACATACGCACCGGCGCCCTGCACAGGCTTAACATTGTTGCGGGCCATGATCCTTCTTGCCCGCCTCATTGTAACCCCGTCCATTATATCGCCGGCTTCCACATCACCGCGAGCGGCCCTGGCGTTGACGCGGTAGACGTTTGTTCCTGCGGCTACCACATCTCTGACGATAGTATCGAGGGTTTCCCCTGCCTGTTCTCCGAGTACTTCGTACATTTCCGTAGCCACATCATCTATCCCTGCCATATCCAGAAGGTCGGTAAGATAGACGTAATCCCCATAGCCCTGTACTGTTGCGGTAACAGCCTCGACTACCGGGCGGCTTCCTGATGGAGTTACCCCTTCGACGAGGGGCGTAGTTGCGGCATCGAGAGAAGTAAACCTTCTCCAGTTACCCGTTGCCCCTTCCCGCTTGGGGATAGTTTTCTTCTGACCATGCTTTAAAAACACCAACGTAGGCAGGAGGCGTTCCAATAAAGTACGATCATAGAACGTCTGTGCCTGCTGGCCGACTGCGTTTACACCTGAATACCTGTTAGGCATTTATATTCACCTCTCCTTGTTGTTTTGAAACGGTGGCTTTAACCAAAAGCCATCCACATATAATCTTCGTTGTCTGTAGTGCAATCCGTGCCGATAACAAAGCCGCTGTCGGTAAAGCTGATGCCGTCTCCCCCCAACTCTGTTACTGCGTCACCGTTGGCAGGACGGTTAAGCCCGCCGCCCATATCCACATCGTCGTTGCCGCGCAACTTCTCCACTGTCAGCCTGCTATCGGCGTTGTAAACCCTTACATAAATAGGCTTAAAGCCCAGGTTTACCGTGATTGCATCGGTTCCTGCCGTTGCCATGCCGTAAGCTGCCTGACCTGTGCCCATTTGAAAGTTTCCTACGGTTGCCATATATTTTCACCTCTCTTGGTAAGATTTAACCTTTCTTGAATTTGCCTGCCTTCGCTTGTTCCACGAGGCTGTCAAATTCCTCTTTACTCATGTCCTCTATGCTCGGCTTCTTCGCCTGCCCGCCCTTACCGGCCTGAACGGTTGCCTTGCCCCTTGAGGTAATGTTGTTGATTACCTTCTGCTGTGCGGAGCGTTCAAGATTGCCACTCATGGCCTCCTGCGCAACCAGCTTGTCGTAAGCGTCGTCCCAGGGCAGATCGTAGCCTGTCTTGTATTTATAATCCTTGCGGATTTTTTCAAGCTGGTTCGTATCTGCTTCCGGCAGGTTGGGGTTCTGCTGCCTCTTTTCCTCTATCTGGCGAAGTGCCTCTCCTTTAGCCGTGTTATCCTGCAGGGATTTCAAGTACTCTTCCTGCTTTTTGAGGCTGTTGTTCTGCTGATTAATCCTCCACTGTTGGATATACATGGCGTTAGCCGCTTCCGGGGTCATGCCCAGGTCGTCGGCCAGTTTTTCCAGTTGATCCCTCGGTAGTGGTGGAGGCCCCTGCTGCTGCGATTGCTGCTGCGAACCTTGTTCCTGTGTGCGCCCGTATTTCTGGTCGTATTCCTGGCGCAGTTCTTTTTCAAGCCGTTCCTTTGTCTCCTGTTCAATCTTTTCCCGTTCCTTCGCCAGTTTAGCGGCAAAGGCTTTCGGGTCTACCTTTTCTTCGGTTTCTTCCGCTTCGCTTGCTTGTTCCTCTCCTTCGGCTTCGTCCTCGTCCCCTGTGCTGAATAAGTCCTCTTCTTCCTGCTCCCCGGCGTCGGGAGCTTCCTCTTCCTCTACGCCCGAAAGTACTTTTTCATCGTCCATCGGTTATTCCTCCTAAATTTTGGTAGAAGGCGTCAAACTACCTGCTGCGTTCACGCCCTTTTTGATACTAAAAAGCACTCCTTAGAGTGCCGGGTTATACTTCCTGTATTACCACTAAAGTTTCGTCGTCTGCCACCGGTGCTGCCCCCGGAACGATTTTCAGCCTGCCTCCCGAAAAACGGGGGAAGTACTCGAAGGGGCCGAACACCCTTTTGGTACTGGCCGGAACGGTAAACTCCATCTCGTTGTTGCTGCTGTCATACCAACCCACATCATCGTCGCCTATCTTGTACTCAAAATTAACGGTAAGCGTTTGCCCCACCCCGTTATCAACATAGATTAATACAGGGGCGAGATTGCCAAGCGGCATACTCACATATCTGGGGTCAGTACTGGCCGCCCATACTACTGTTTCCCTATCGACTTCTGAATTTCTGTGCAGAATAGGTTTTGCCAACGGTTATCACCACCCTTTCTTAGTAAACCATGCCCCCGGATTGTTCCGGCATAGGCTGCTGCGGTTGCTGTGGCATAGGCTGCTGCGGCATGGGTTCCTGCCCCGGTGCGGATTGCTGCCCCGGTGTGCCTTCTAACAGCATATTTTGTATTTCTTCCCGCAGTATTTCCTCCTGCCGTTCCTGCTGCCTGCGCTTTTCTTCCTCCCTCATCTGCAGTATCTTCTGCGCCTGCGGCAAAACGTCTGCGGGCATAAGCTCGAAGTATTCCTCGGGAGTGATAAGCTGCATCTCCAATAATTCTTTAAGCGTGGTCATGGCGAGAGTCTTGCTAAACGGGGAGGCTGTCCCCGCCTGTATCCTTACGTCGAACTGCATTTCCTTGTAGTCCGTGCCTGTGAACCACTCGAACCCCGTTTCGTTGCCGGGGCCTGCTTTACGCAGCAATCTCGGTTCGGCGTAAAATTCCTTCCAGTGTGCCAGCCATATCCTGCCCATTTCCTTTAAGGCACTCGCAAGCCTGCGCTGAATACCCCTTATTTTTACCCCTGCTGCCTCCTGCAGGGCGATAATGGCAGAAGCGTTCAGGTCTGCGGAAGGGGCTTTGCCACTCCATGCCTCGTGAACGCCGGAGGTTTCTTTCATACCCGCAGTTAAATCTTCCTTCATCTGCGGGATATGCCTCGCCGGAGTAGGAGGGCGAAGGTAGTTAATGTTCCCCACCCCTGCCTGTGAACGATCCTTGATCATCCTGCCGCCCGCCGAGGACGTAAGGTCATCTTCGTTTATCCAATCGGGGTTATAGACAAGATCGGGAAGCCCCGCGATATAAGCCGATAACAGCGAAATACCCGAAAGGCGGTTGCTTTCCTTCTGGGAGGCGATAATATCCGTAGACTCGGACTTGCCCCAGAAACTCTTTCTTTTCGGATACCACTGGAAGGTAACAAAGGGGTAAAGGGCGTGTTCGTAGAAGTTCTCTTCCTCCCTTAATACATACCCCTGGCACTCCACCGCATAGTTAAGCGTGGTTTCGTAGAGGATTATCCCTTCGTCGTCCTCTTCATGGTCTGCGGCGCTGCCTTTCGGTTCGCCTGATACGATTTCAGACATGGGAGTATTAACCTCTTCGGTTTCCTTCCAGAACATATGCAAAACGTCCACATAGCCCGTTTCGTCCTGTTCCGTTTTCTGGTAATCGTAAACCTGCGTATCGCTTCTCTGGCGTTCTTCTTCCAAAAGTTCGACTATGCCGGGGGCGTGCTGATTGTAAAAGGTCTTTACTTCCTCCAGCGGTCTCCTTTCGGCAAGGATTATCCAGGGCTGTGCTTGCATATCAGGGTTGGTAGGGTCTCCCGGGAAGAAGTCTGCCGGGTCTATGATATACCCTGTTATATCGCCAACATAGCGGGATTTCTGCCCGCCGCCTATGATGGTGTTATCCCAGGGGAAGAACCATATCCCGTTGCCGAGTAGCCCTCCGCTTCTTACTCCCCCGTCCAGTAGTTCTTCGAGGTCTATCTTCTCGGCCTGGTGTTCTGCCGCCATTGACAGCAGTTCTGCCGCCTGCACATCGAGGGACTCTATGCCCTCTTCTTCATCCGGGTTCTTCTCTACCGGTTCAAAGTATATCTCCGGCAGTTCGTAGGTTAGCGCCGCCACTTTCTGTTCGATAATGGAGGCGAAATAGTTGGTAACAGGACGGGGCATATCCTCGGTATCGGGTGTAGGATTAGGCCACTGGGAACTATTCCAGAACCTTTCATACTCCGCCCAATCCTCGTAAAAGTTCTGCGATTGCTTGAAGCTAACGCCGCTGCGGTATCGCTTCCTGATTTTATCGGCTAACTTCTTATCCGTGTCTTGCTGCTGTTGCGAGGCAAGGGGGCTGTCTGCCATTAGCTATCACCTTCTTCCTGGAACCTGCTTGGGCCGTAAAGCCAGGCTTTCTTTTTTTGCTGGAACGCCTGGTTGGCGGCCTCCTTCTGCTGTTCCTGTTTCTTGGTTTCCTTCTTGGCGCGGGGGATAGGTAAGGGTTTAGGGGTTTCTCTCGGCCTTACCCCCAGGTATGCCCCTGCAAACGCACCCGCAAAAGAACATAAAAGAATAAGTATATACTCCAACTCATATACCTCCCTTAATAATAAAAAAACGGGGAGACGGACAACACAAAAACCGCCTGTTAGCGGTCTCTCTGCTGTCAGCCTCCCCTATCGGTTTCGATTCGGAGAAATATTTAGTTGTTAGTCTTTCTTTCTATCTATAGTTTGTAAAGATTATATATTTCTCGTAATATATTCGCCGATATTTTGGCAGATTTATAATACGATGACTTAGGGTCGTCTATTGCATCTAGCGCTCTTTTAACTGCATCTCTATAGGCTAAATAGCCTTGACACGCCGCCTCTAATTGAAATTCAAACACATCATATGATTTGTCGTTTACTAGGTATTCTTTTAAGTATTCGCATATCTCGGGGATTACTGCCCCAAGCCTTCCTTCAAACCCCTGCACTCGGATTACATCAACTACATGCCTCCCCCTGTCACCACCGGAAAAACCAGGTGTTATATAAACACCTCTTTTCATATCCTCACAATATTGCAAGTTTCTAATTTCCTCTGTATGAAATACTAAGTTGTCATTCCACTCTATCGTTGTCTCTTTTGTATATTTATCGAGATTGGTTTTATTAAGATCTATCCCCCCGTCCTCTTCTTCATAGCAAGAATCAATGTTTAATATCTCGTGTAAACGAACAAGAACCTTGTTTGCAATTTTGTATACAGGCTCCAATGGCCCTACACAAGTATACTTTTTCAGATAACTCATAGTCTGCCCCTCCC
>PWEU01000309.1 GCA_003554005.1 Nitriliruptoraceae bacterium | reverse complement strand
TCAGCTGCAACCGCTGGTGGTGCCACATGACTCGCACACATGGCAGGCTCCGGCGCGCTGCATCTTGATGCCGCAGTCGAAGCACATCGGGGCATCGTGGTCGACGGGCATCGCCGCCGCACCGACCTGCGGCAGGGGCTCCGCGCTGCGAACCGCCTCGGCTGTCGGCGCCGTCGGCACCTCTGGTTCGCGGTCGCCGTACCCCTGGTCGAGCATCTGCGTGCGCTCCTCGACGGTGTAGATGCCGAGCGCCTCACGCTCCTCGTAGGGCAGGTACTCCAACGCGAGCTTGCGGGCGAGGAAGTCCACCACCGAGGTGGCGAAGCGGACCTCGTCGTCATCGGTCATGCCAGCCGGCTCGAAGCGCATGTTCATGAACTTGGACACGTAGGCCTCGAGCGGGACGCCGTACTGCAACCCGATCGACATCGAGATCGCGAACGCATCCAGCAGCCCTGACAGGGTGGAGCCCTGCTTTCCGATCTTGACGAACAGCTCGCCCATCCCGTCTCCGGGGTACTCACCGGCGGTGATGTAGCCCTTGGCGTCACCGACCCGGAAGCTGATCGTCTGTGACGGACGTGTCTTGGGGAGCTTGCGCCGCTGCGGGACGTGGACCACCTCGGTCACCGGCGCCTCGGCCTTGGCGTCCTCCTTCTTGGACACGCTCAACGGCTGCGCGACCTTGCAGTTGTCCCGGTAGATCGCGATCGCCTTGACCCCGAGCTTCCAGGCGTCGAGGTGGAGCTGTTCGACGTCCTCGACGGTGGCCGTCTCCGGCAGGTTGACGGTCTTGGAGATCGCGCCGGAGATGAACGGCTGGGCCGCCGCCATCATGTTCACATGCCCCATGTAGTGGATCGCGTCGTCCCCCATGGCGCCCTGGAACACCTTGGTGTGCTCCGGCAGCAGGGCCGGCGCGCCGTGGATCGTCTTGTTGTCGGCGATGTAGTCGATGATCGCCTCGACCTGCTCCTCCGCGTAGCCGAGGTGACGCAGCGCGTGCGGGACCGTCTGGTTGACGATCTGGATCGACGCCCCCCCGACCATCTTCTTCATCTTCACCAGGCCCAGGTCGGGCTCGATGCCGGTGGTGTCACAGTCCATCATCAGACCGATGGTGCCGGTCGGTGCCAGCACCGTGGCCTGGGCGTTGCGGTAGCCGTGCTCACGCCCGAGCTCCAGCGCTTCGTCCCAGGCGGTGCGGGCCGCGTTGATGAGGTCCTTCGGCACGGGGCGAGGGTCGATGTCGTCGACGGCCTCACGGTGCTTGCCGATCACGCGCAGCATCGGCGCGGCGTTCTTGGCGTAGCCGTTGTGCGGGCCCTGGACCTTCGCGAGCTCGGCGGAGGTTCGGTAGGCGTGACCCGTCATCAGCGCGGTGAGGGCTCCGGCCCAGGCACGGCCCTCATCGGAGTCGTAGGGCAGCCCGATGGACATGAGCAGACCGCCGAGGTTGGCGTAGCCCAGGCCGAGCTCACGGAAGTCGATCGCGTTGCGGCCGATCGCCTCGGTCGGGTAGGAGGAGTAGCCGACGATGATCTCCTGGGCGGTGAAGACGACCTCCACCGCACGCTGGTAGGCCTTGACGTCGAAGCGGCCCGCCTCGTAGTCGTAGAACTTCTTCAGGTTCAGTGACGCAAGGTTGCAGGCTGAGTTGTCGAGGTGCATGTACTCGCTGCACGGGTTCGAGCCGTTGATCCGCCCCGACTCCGGCGAGGTGTGCCAGTCGTTGATGGTGGTGTCGTACTGCAGCCCGGGGTCGGCGCACTCCCACGCGGCCTGGGAGATCTGACGCATGACGTCGCGGGCGTCCTTCTCCTCGAGCACCTCGCCGCTGGTGACGGCGCGGACGGGGTAGGTGGTCCCCGCCTCGTAGGCCTGCATGAACTCATCGGTGACGCGCACGGAGTTGTTGGCGTTCTGGAACTGGACCGAGGCGTAGTCCTCACCGTCGAGGTCCATGTCGAAGCCGGCCTCACGCAGTGCGCGGATCTTGTGCTCCTCGCGCGCCTTGGTCCAGATGAAGTCCTCGACATCGGGGTGATCGACGTTGAGGATCACCATCTTGGCCGCGCGGCGGGTCTTGCCACCGGACTTGATGGTGCCCGCGCTGGCGTCAGCACCTCGCATGAAGCTGACCGGGCCAGAGGCTTCGCCGCCCCCCTTGAGGATCTCCTTGGAGGAGCGGATCGAGGACAGGTTGATGCCGGCGCCCGAGCCGCCCTTGAAGATCGTGCCCTCCTCGACGTACCAGTTGAGGATCGAGGACATGGTGTCCTCGACGGCGAGGATGAAGCAGGCAGAGCACTGCGGCTGCTCCTCGACGCCGACGTTGAACCACACGGGGGAGTTGAAGGCCGCCTTCTGGTTGACGAGCAGGTGCTTGAGCTCGGCGTTGAAGACCTCCGCCGAGTGCTCGTCGACGAAGTAGCCGCCATCGATGCCCCAGCCGGTGATGGTGTCGGCGACCCGATCGACCATCTGCTTGACCGAGTGCTCGCGCTCCGGCGTACCGATCGTCCCGCGGAAGTACTTCTGCGAGACGATCTGGGTCGCCATCATCGACCAGCTCTTGGGGAACTCCACCCCGCGCTGCTCGAAGGAGGTCGATCCATCCCGCCAGTTCGTCAGGATGGCGTCACGCAGCTCCCACTCCAGTTCGTCGTAGGGGTGGGTGCCCTCACGGGGGAAGAACCGCCGGAACTGTAGGCCTCGACGGCCCTGCCGCTCCGCGACCTCGAGTGGCTGCGTGGGCTGGTCGGTATCGACGTCGATCACGGTCGGGTCGTCTGCTCGGGTGGTTTCGGCCATCGGTCTTCGGCTCCTCGTCCATGGCACCCGGCGGTCGATCGGTGACCAGCAGCGGGCGGTGCTCGGCTGGGTTTCTCGGCTCACCCCCCAGGAACTACAAGCGTGCAAGTCGCAGGCGCACTGAACCGCTCGGTGGGACCGTACGCAAGCACCTGTTCCGGGACACCGTCCCGCCGACCCACAACCTGTGGTGGTGGTTCGGTGCCACTCTCCACAACATATTGTGTTCCCACAGGTCCTCCCCTGCTGGTCCCTACCATCATCCCCAACGGATGGGCGGGTTGTCCACAGGCCCGTACACCGCTTCCCATCGGCAAGCAGCGCGCTAGGTGCACAGACGGTTGTGTCGTCGCGCACGTCCTGACCTGCGAGCAACGGGACGGACCGCGTCGCCGTTCCTGTCGAGCGCCCCTCTACTGTCGTAGCATCCCGTCACCATCCGTCCCGACACCGGAGCGCACCGATGGCGACCGAGGACGATCACGCGGCGGACCCGAGCGCGGGCGCGGACGACCTCGGGGCGACCGGCGACAGCGCGGAGGCCGAGTCCGTGACCAGCCAGCCCCTGAGCGCGGACGAGCCCAAAGCCTCCACGGCCGTCAACGACCTCGCCGCCACCGCTTCCGAAGATGCCAGCGAGCACGGACCAGCGGATCCCGACGCCAACGGGCTGGTCGTCCAACGGGGCGGCGACCAACGGGTCCCGCTCTGGCTGGACACCTCGGTGCAGTACACCTGGCGCGGGATCGTGCTGCTCGCGGGCCTGGCGCTGCTGATCGTCGCGATGACCCGACTCTACCTCGTCACCCTGCCGGTGATCATCGCGCTGATCCTGTCGACCCTGTGCGTCCCACCGGCACGCCGGCTCGAGCGGACCGGCTGGCCGAAGCTGGCCGCCGCCGGTCTGGTGGTCGTCGGAGGTGCCGGCTCCTTCTTCGGGCTGATCGCGCTGTTGACGCCGGCGTTCGTCTCCCAGATCCAGGAGCTGGGACCCACGGTCGCCGAAGGCTTCGATCAGCTGGTGGTGTGGCTGGAGGAGGGCCCGATCGGCTACGACCGGCAGCAGCTGGACGAGCTCCTGGCGACCGCCGTGGACGCCATCTCGGGCGCGGCCGGCACCATCGCCACCCAGATCGGCACCCTGGCGGTCGCTGTCGTCGAGGGCTTCACCGCCCTGGCGCTCGCGCTGGTGCTGCTGTTCTTCTTCGTCAAGGACGGCGAGCAGCTGGTCGCCTGGTTCCTGAAGATGGCCCCGACTACCCACCGGGACGACATCCGGGCCGCGGGCCAGCGCGGCTGGGTCGCGCTGTCGGGGTTCGTCCGCGGGACCTCGCTGGTCGCACTCATCGACGCCGTCGGCATCGGCATCGGGTTGCTGATCCTGGACGTCCCCCTGGTCCTGCCGTTGTCGGTGCTGGTGTTCTTCGGCGGCTTCGTCCCGGTGATCGGCGCCTTCGTCACCGGCCTCCTCGCGGTGCTCGTCGCCCTGGCCGACCAGGGTCTGCAGACAGCCATCATCATGGCGCTGATCGTGCTCGCGGTCCAGCAGATCGAATCGAACCTACTCCAGCCGACGATCATGAAGCGGGCGGTCTCCCTGCACCCGGTCGTGATCCTGGGCGTCCTGACCGCGGGTGCGGTCCTGATCGGCATCGTCGGGGCGTTCCTGGCCGTGCCGGTGACCGCCGTGCTCGCCGCCGTCGGCAACGAGTTGCGTATCCGACACGAGCTCCGGGGCAGGGGGCACCACCTGGGGCCGACCCCTGCCGGTGGCCCGGGCGTGGATCCGGAGACGCTCAAGGCACAGTTCCCCGAGGAGACCCAGCTGCGCGCAGCAGCCCGCCGACGTGAAGTTGCCGACACCGACGGCCCGGCTCGCCGACGCCGCGGACGTCGCCGCATCCGGATCAAGGTCGATGAGCAAGGCGAGACCGTGGCGCGGACCACGAGCGGGACGCTCAACTCCACCCTGGATGACGGCACCAGCTCGACCGACGACCCCGACCCGTCCAGCACGCCGACCGGAGGCAACTGAACCACAGCCCCCTGGCGGGGCCGCACGACGGGCGCGGCCTGCGTCGTCGACCACTCGGGGGTGCCGGGACCCTCAGCCGCCGACGCCCCAACCTGGCGCATGCCGCCGCTGCGGCACCATCGATCCGAGCAGCGCCGCGACGGCCAGCACCCGGTCCTCGCGGCCGACGTCGGCGACGATCTGCACCGACAGTGGCCGGCCACCCTCCTCCCAGAGGGGCACGACGGCGGATGGGATGTCAGCGAGGTTCCAGGGGGCCGTGAACGGGAAGGCGGACAGGTTGGCCGCGATGTTGGCGGCCCAGGGCCGCGTGTGCCAGGCGGTCGCCGCGGGCTGCGCGCGGGCGAAGGCCGGGGTCAGCAGCACGTCGTGCTCCGCGAAGAAGGGGGCCAGCCGCTCGCGCCACCGGAGCACGTCGTCGTCCGCTACCTCGGCGACCTTCGCGAGCCGTTCACCCGCCGCGATGTGAGCTCGGGTACGAGGTTGCAGGAGTTCGGGGTCGAGGTCGAGCGCGGCGACATCCGCGCCGGCGCCCTGGGTCCAGCGTGCGACCACCGCCTGGACGGTCGCGCGGTCGTAAGGCGGATCAGCACGCGTGACCTCATGCCCCGCGTGGTGCAGGAGCCGACCAGCCTCGAGGGCCGCCTCACGCCAGGCGTTGCTGACGGTGACCCCCGGTGCCGGGGCACGCCAGGAGACGGCGACGTCCAGTGGTTCCGACAGGGCGGCATCGAGAGCGAACCGCGCGCCGGACATCACCTCGGTCAGCAGCGCCGCGTCGGCGGCCGTAGTGGCGAAGGGCCCGTACCGGGTCATCCCGAACCAGTGAGGGCGGCCCCCCAGTTCCGCGCCGAGGTGGGGCGCTCCCGGTCGGAAGCCGACCACCCCGCAGGCGGCTGCGGGGATGCGGACCGAGCCGAGACCGTCGGTGCCCAGGGCCAGCGGGACGACACCCGCGGACACCGCCGCCGCCGAGCCACCCGAGGACCCCCCGGCGCCGCGGGTCGGGTCCCACGGGCTGACCACCGTCGCCGTCGGATCGTCCGAGGTACCCCACAGCGACAGCTCGGGTCCGCGGGTCTTGCCGAGGATCACCGCGCCTGCGTCCTTCAGCCGACGCACCAGCGGATCATCGGCTGACGCGGGCTCCTGCGAGGTCGCCAGCGAGCCGTGCCGGGTCGGCTCCCCCGCGACGTCGATCACGTCCTTGACGGCGACCGGGACCCCGGCCAAGGGCAGCCTCGAGCGGTAGGGGTGCTGGTCGACCGCATCAGCATCGGCCAGAGCCGCCTGACTCCTCACGGTGACGAAGGCACCCAACCGATGGTCGACCTCCGCAAGATGATCGAGATGCGCCTGCGCCACCGAGCGCGCCGAGCACTCCCCTGTCGACACCTTGCGGGCGAGCTCGACGGCCGTGCGTCCCACGTGCTCCACCGACCACCTCCTCGTCACCTCGGCGCAGCAGGTGCTGCCATCGAGCCGCCACCCTAACGGGCGCGGTGCCGTGCGCACATCTGTCCTGGGTGCGTCGCGACCGGCGTCGGGCTCGCGAGCGGGGAGACCCGAGCCAGGGCTGACAGGTGTTCGACGTGGTCGACCGCGGGCGCAGGCACCGCACGTCCAGGGGGGATGCCGTGCAGCCTGCGCGCTTTCTGGCACCATGTTCACGTTGCGCCGCCGGGTACCACACCCGGCGGCTTGACGTGCGCGCGGCCGCGTGCGCGAGCCCCACTGCCGGAGCATGCCGTGTCCAGGTCCACCCACCGACCCGAGGTCCACCTCAGGGTCCTCGTCCCCGACGACGCTGCGTGGGTGGTCACCACCGACCGGTCCTCCGCCACGAACTTCGCCCGGCCCATCGGCTTCGTCGAGGACCGGTTGCGTGCCGAACTCGAAGCCGGGGAGTGGGCCAGTGACCAGAGGTTCGGTTGGGCGATCATCGTCGACGGGACGGCATCCGGGTTCGCGCTGGTCGACGATCTCGATCAGCGCGATGCCGAGCTACTGCTCCGGATCGGTCCGAAGGCTCGCGGCAAGGGAGCCGGACGGGAGGTGTTGCGGCAGCTGGCCGATCACCACTTCTCGGCCTCCCCCGAGCTCGTCCGCCTGACCGGCAGAGCGCACGAGCACAACGTGCCGATGCAGCGGGTGTTCAACGCGGCCGGGTTCCGGATGGAGGCCCGCTACCGGGACTCCTACGAGATGGCGAACGGCGCCACGGCGTCAGAGTGGGGCTACGCGCTCACCCGCAGCGACTGGGACGCCGGCCGGCACCGGACCGGAGTGTCGGGCTACGACCTGCACGGTCTCAGCTTCGAGCTCGAGGAGACGATCGAAGGACCGGTGGCCAGCGGCCTGCTGGTGCGGTTCCTCCAGGAGGGCCGACGCGTCATCGGGCGGTACGACGGGGATCACCTCCTCGACGGCGAGGCGGCCGGGATCCTCACGGGTGACCTGCTGCGCTACCGGTTCGTCCACACCGCCGAGCAGGGCCAGCAGGCCGAGGAGGTGCTCGGTCGGGGTCGGGCACGCCTCCAACGCCGCAACGACGGGCGGCTCGAGCTCGTCGACAAGTGGTCCGACGAGCGCGGATCGCACGGGCAGCGGGTCCTCTTGCAGCGGGTCACCACCGTCTGAGCCGTCCGGCGGCGTCCGACACCAGGGCCGTCCGGCAGCACCGTCACGCCGCGTCGCCCGGCGGCGTCCGACACCTGGGCCGTCCGGCAGCACCGTCACGCCGCGTCACCCAGGCGCGTCGCCCGACCGCGTCGCCCGACCGCGTCGCCCGACCGCGTCGCCCGACCGCGTCGCACCCAGGATCAGCCGCGGCGGCGCATGAGCACCC
>PWEU01000013.1 GCA_003554005.1 Nitriliruptoraceae bacterium | reverse complement strand
GCGGCCCCCACGCCCCGCCCGCCCCGCCCGCCCAGCCCGGAGCGGCCCCCACGCCCCGCCCGCCCCGCCCGCCCAGCCCGGACCGCCCGCCCCGCCCGCCTCGCCCGCCCAGCCCGGATCGACCTCGACCGGTGAGCTCCGGAGGACCCTGTGGACGCCGTCACCACCGAGATGCTGATCGTGCTCGCGATCCTGGCGGGCGCCGTGACCCTCTTCGTCACCGAGGTGGTGCGCATCGACGTCGCCGCGATCCTGGTCATGGTCGTGGTCGGCCTGTCCGGTCTGATCCCGACCGCGGACGTGTTCGCGGGTTTCTCGTCCAACGCGGTCATCTCGATCATCGCGGTGATGATCCTCGGGGCGGCGCTCGACCGGGTCGGGGTGATGCGCACCGTCGCGGCCTGGCTGCTCAGGGTCGGCGGCTCGACGGAACGCCGGATCCTTGCCTCGAGCTCGCTGGCGGTCGGCGGCATCAGCGCCTTCATGCAGAACATCGGTGCCGCGGCGCTGTTCCTGCCCGTGATCGAGCGCATCTCCGACCGGACCAAGGTGCCGTCCTCGCGGCTCTTGATGCCGATGGGCTTCGCCGCGATCCTCGGCGGCACGCTGACGCTGGTCGCCTCGGGCCCGCTGATCCTGCTCAACGACCTGCTGGCCTCCTCCGCGGACAACCTCGGCATCGAGGTCGAGCCTTTCGGGCTGTTCGCGCCCACCCCGATCGGTGCGGCGCTGCTGCTGTCGGGGATCACCCTGTTCGCCGTCGCGGGGCGGTGGTTGCTGCCCGAGGTCGACGCCGACCGCAGCTCGGGCGAGGCGCTGCCCGACATCTCGGCGCGCTACGGGCTGGACGGGCGGCTCCACGCCGTCGCGGTCCCCGCCGACAGCCCGCTCGTCGGTCGCGAGGTGGAGGTGATCGAGCGCGCCGAGTCCGGGGTGCTCCTGGCCGCGGTCGCCTCCGACGGGCAGGACCCACAGCTCGCCCCGCCCCGTGACCACCGGGTGGAGGGCGGCACGGTGCTCGGCCTGACGGGCACCCCGGAGCAGATCGAGTCCTTCTCCGAGGAGCACGGTCTCGAACGGCTCCGCCCGGCCGAGGATCCCTTCGCTTCGCTCGTCGACCCGGTCCAAGCCGGCCTGGTCGAGGTATCCGTGCGACCCGGGTCCGACGCGGTGGGGCAGCAGGTCCGTGATCTCCGGCTGCGGGTCCGGTTCGGGGCCGCCCTGCTGGCCGTCCACCATCGGGGGGAGATCGTCACCGAGGGTCTACGGGAGCACCGGCTCGGCGGCGGCGATGTGCTGGTGCTGTTCGGTCCCTGGGAGCGGATGCGCGACGTCGACGCCGACCCGTCCTTCGTCGTGATCAGCGACCATCCCACCGACCCGCCGCGGACCGGCAAGCGCTGGTGGGCGCTCGGGTCCTTCGCGGTGGCGCTGAGCCTGGTCATCTTCACCGGGATGCAGCTGTCGCTGGCCCTGATGGTCGGGGCGATCGGCGTGCTGCTCGGCGGCGTGCTGACACCCGACGAGGCCTACCGGGCGGGGAGTTGGAAGACCGTCTTCCTCCTGGCTGCCCTGATCCCGCTCGGCCAGGCCGTCGAGGAGACCGGCACGGCAGCCTGGATCGCCGAAGGCGTGATCGCCGCCACGGCAGACCTGCCCGGTTGGGCGATCCTGGCCACGATCGGGGTGCTGACGACGGTGTTCACCCTGGTCGTCTCCAACGTCGGTGCCACGGTGCTGCTGGTGCCGCTGGCGGCCAACGTGGCCGTCGGCGTCGGCGCGGACCCCGCCAGCTACGCGATGATGGTGGCGATCGCCGCGTCCAACGCCTTCCTGCTGCCCACGCACCAGGTCAATGCGCTGCTGATGGGGCCGGGCGGCTACCGCGTGGTCGACTACGTGCGGGCCGGGACCGCCATGAGCGTGCTGTTCCTGCTCATCTCCGTCCCGATGCTGCTGTGGGTCGCGTGAGCGGACGGGTTAGTCTCGATCTCCGCGGGTGACCGCCGTGAGCGTGCGGCGACCGAGAGCGGCCCGCGGTCGGGAGCGGGTCGTGGCGGAGTCGGAGCGCGCGTCGACCAGCCGTCCGCTGTGGCAACAGGTACTCGACGACCTCGAACGTCGTATCGCCTCGGGCGACATCGTCGACCGGTTCCCCACCGACAAGGAGCTCACCGAGCAGTACGGGGTGAGCCGTCACACCGTGCGCGAGGCCGTCCAGCGGCTCCGCGCCCGGGGGTTGGTCGACCGGCACCGAGGGAGGGGCAGCTTCCTCACGGAAGGCGTGCTCACCCAGCCGCTGGGCGGCCTCTACAGCCTCTTCCGCGCCGTGGAGGAGGCGGGTCTCGAGCAGCGATCCCGGGTCCTCTACCTCGGTATCGACCATGACCGTGACATCGCCGCACGCCTCCAGCTGCCGCCCGAAGCCGAGCTGGTCCGGCTCGAGCGGGTCCGCTTCGCCGGGTCCGAGCCGCTGGCCGTGGACGACACCTGGCTCCCCGCCGACATCGGCCGGCAGGTCCTGGACGTCGACTTCACCCGGACCGCCCTCTACGACGTGCTGGCGGAGCTCAGCGCCGTGCATCTGACGGCGGCCGACGAGACCCTCACGCCGATGGTCCCCGATGCCCAGTTGGCCGCCCTGCTGCAGCTCGAGGAAGGCGAGGCGCTGCTCAGGGTCGAGCGCTTGGCCCGCAGCGGGCGGCGACCGGTCGAGTACCGCAACACGCTGATCCGCGGCCAGCGGTTCCGCTACACCTCGTCCTGGCGGGCCGACGAGGGTCCGGCCCCGACCACGGCGTTCGTGGACAGCCACCTGGCTGGGTGAGCCGCGCGAGACCCTGGCCGCCTCGTCCGGCCTTCGGGCCCTCGCCCTCCCCCCCGCTACCGTGCGCTCGCTGCACGCCGACGCCTGTCGCGGAACGTCCGGACATATCGGCTGGCGATCTGGCGTTCCCAGCTCCGAGAGCGCACACTCGCGCACCTCTGCAGCCAAGTGCTGCCTCGGTCCCGACCTCATCGGAGACGCCCGTGCGGATCACCACCCTCCTGCTCCTGGCCCTCGCCGCCACGATGGCCTCCTGCGCTTCCGCCGACGCTACCGGCGACGCCGACGCCACCGGCGATGCCGACTCCAGCGCTGCTGCCGCCGCCGACGCCACCACGGCGCGGCCCGGGGTCGTCCGGATCGGGGCGCAGGATGCCGTGAGCCTGATGGCCGACCGGGACGACCTGACCGTGATCGACGTCCGCACCCCCCAGGAGTTCGCCGAGGGGCACCTCGCCGACGCGGAGCTCGTCGACATCTACGAGGCGGCCTTCCGCGACGAGATCGATGGACTCGACCGCGATGGCAGCTACGTCCTGTACTGCCGGACGGGCAACCGCAGCGGCCAGGCCGCGGCGTTCATGCAGGACCTGGGCTTCACCGAGGTGTACGACGCCGGGGGGCTCGCTGATCTCGCCAACGCCGGGGCCACCATCGTCCGCTGACCGGGCACCGGCACGTCAGTTCCACGCCAGCGCGCGTCGGCGCTCCCAGTACGTCGCCACAGGCTCGGCGGTCGCGGTGAGCTCCTCGATGAGCCCCGCCGGGAGCGCGAGTCCGAGGGCAGCGAGGTTGCTGTCGAGGTGTTCGACGGTCGTGGCCCCCGACAGCACCACATGCGCCCATGGCTGGGCCAGCGCCGCGGCGATGGCCAGGGTGTCGGCCGCGACGCCCAGCTGCGTCGCCGCGTGCTGCACCCGTGCCGGGAGGTCCCCACGCGTGGTGAGGCGTCCGTTGGCCAGCGCTTCCTTGACCGTGATGCCCCACCCGGCCTGGTGCGCCTCGGCCAGGGCGGCGCCGGTCGACGGTTCGAGCAGGTTCCAGGTCGCCTGGACCGCTCGGAAGGGCGCCCGACCGGCCTCGCTGAGCTCCATCGCGCGCCGGAGCGTGTCGGCCTGATCCGGGCCCGACAGGGACATGCCGACCACGACGCCCGACCCGGCGAGGTCGGTCAGGGCCTCCAGGAGCCGGGGATCGTCGAGGACGCCGGTCGTCAACGAGGCCGAGTGGACCTGGTAGAGGTCCAGGTGCGCGCCGAGGAGCTCCCGGGTCTCGGCGTACTGCCGCTCGAAGGTGGCGAGCGAGTGGTCCTTGACCTCGTGCTCCTCCGCGTCGACGCGCCAGCCCGCGACGTAGGTGTACCCCCACTTGGAGCCCACGGTGACCGTTGCTGCCCGGCCGGGATCGCTGGCCAGCCAGTCGGCGAGGAACGCCTCGCCGTAGCCGTAGGAGCGGGCCGTGTCGAGGTAGCGCACCCCGCGCTGGTAGGCGCGGTCGAGCACCTCGTGCGTGCGACGGTTCAGGCCGGTCACGCTGCGGTCGGAGCCGAGGTCCTCGGCGTGCCCGAGGGTCACGTACCCGGGCCGGCCGAGCGCCGCCAACCCGATCCCCATCGGGGTCACCTCGAGGCCGGTGTCGCCGTAGGGGAGGCGGTCCACGTCGTCGCTCCTGGTCGGGTGTCGGTCGGGGCGGCACCAGCCCCAAGGTGGCACGCGCTGCGGGGTGGCACGCGCTGCGGGGTGGCACGCGCTGCGGGGTGGCACGCGCTGCGGGGTGGCACGCGCTGCGGGGTGGTGCGTGCTGCGGGGCCCGCCTCGACCGTAGGGTCGCCGGGTGGGGCAGTGGCGGCCGGCATCGCACGGTAGCCAGGTCCGTTGGCCCTGATCAGCTACCCGCGCCACCGCTGCGGTCTGGATCCGCAATGTACTTTGCTGCGCAGAGCAGTCTGTGGCATACTCGTCACTCAGGCCGTGAGGCGGAAGGAGGACCGGCGAGGTGTTCCCTGTCCTCGACCCCGTGCTCCACGCCCCGACCCGGCTGCAGTTGGCGGTCCTGCTCGAGGCGGTCGGCGACGGGCGCGAGTTGACGTTCCCCCAGCTGCAGGAGCTGACCGGAGCCACCGCCGGGAACCTGTCGACACACCTGCGCAAGCTGGAGGAAGCCGGCGACGTCGCGGTCACCAAGGACTACGACGATCGCACCCCGGTGACCCGGGCCCGGCTGACCGCGCAGGGGCGCGAACGGCTCACCACCTACCGTGAGGGCATGCGCACCTACCTCGATGGTGAGGTGGCTGCTGCACTGGTGGGACCGCTGGCATCGTGGAAGGAGACCGGCTCGTGACCACCCGTGCAGACACCCCTCGCGGGGGGCTCCGTCGCAGGGTCGATGGCGCCGTCCCCTTCGGCCTCGCGCTCATCGTGCTGGGGGTCCTCCTGGCACTGGACAACCTCGAGGTGGTGGACGCCTCGGAGCTGCTCGCTGGCTGGTGGCCAGCCGCGGTGATCCTGGTAGGCGTGTGGTGGGCGGTCACGGGATCGCCCGTCTCGGGCCTGTTCGTCGCCGTGGTGGGAGCCATGCTCCTGGTGTCGACGTTGGAGCTGGTGGACATCCCGATCGGTAGCCTGGTCTTCCCGGGCATCCTCGTCGTCGTGGGCGGTGCGATGCTCCAAGCCGGGATGCGGGTCCGCGCCGCCCACATCGAGGTGGCCGAGCTGCCGGGCGCATCCGGTGCCCAGGGGGCCGAGGGGCTGGCGGCCACGGCGGTGTTCGGCGACGCCCGACTGATCGTCGGCGACGACGGGGTGGATACCGACCGGCTGGTGGTGAGTGCCATCTCGGTGTTCGGGGACGTGCGGGTCGACGTGCCCGCCGGGTGGCGGTTGGAGAACCGCATCACGAAGCTGCTCGGGGACGTGACGCTGCCCAGGGAGCAGCCGAGCTACCCCGAGTCGCCGGTGGTGGTGCTGCACGGTCTGGTCGTGTTCGGCGACGTGCGGGTGCGGTACTCGGACCCCGTGGAGGGTGGACGATGACCCGAGAGAGCGATCGACGCAGGCGCTCGTTCGCGGGCGTGACGGCCGGCTCGGTGGCAGCGGTGCAGCGACCGCTGGCCTCGGGCCTGACCATCGCCGGGATCGTGCTGATCGTGCTCGGTCTGGGGCGGGCGCTGCTGGTGCTGGGCGTGCTGCCTGCCGGCGTCGCCGACGCCGTCGGTACGTGGTGGCCGCTGGCGCTGGTCGTAGGTGGCGCCTGGTTGGCGGTCAGCGGCAGGCGGGTCACGGGAACGGCGCTGGCGCTGTTCGGGGCACTGATCCTGGTCGTCACCGTGGTCCCCGAAGGGTTCGTCGGACCGACGTTGCTGATCGGGCTCGGCCTGCTGCTGCTGTGGGGTGCCACGGGCGGCCGGCGGGGGGTCCTGGGGGGCGGGGCGGTCGCGCTGTTCGACGACGTGCGCGGCGGCTCCGACGGGACACCGCCCTCGCGCTCCTACGTGGCGGTGTTCGGCGAGTCCGAGGGCCGTCTGGCCCCCTCCCTGGCCGACGAGGGTGTGGTCGAGTGCCTCGCGGTCTTCGGGGACGTGCGGGTGCGCGTGCCGGCCGACGTTGCCGTGGAGCTCAGCGAGACCGCCGTGTTCGGTGATGTCCGGTCGCCCGAGCCGCCGCGGGTTCCGACGGTCGCCACGGTGGCGGTCCGGGCGACCGCGGTGTTCGGTGACGTCAAGCTGACCCGCGACTGAGCCTGGCTGCGTGCCGGCACTGGGCGCCGTTGACGGCGACCGGCTCCCGTGCGGCCGGCCGGGCCCTTACCGCGAGAACCAGCGACTATCCGCTGTTTCTCGTGCCGTGAGGGTGGTTGGGTGCCGGCTGGCGGGATCCGGTTGCGAGAACCAGCGACTATCCGCTGTTTCTCGCAGCCGGGGGTCCCGGGAGGGTCCGGGCGGTCCGGGGGTCCGGGCGGTCCGGGGGTCCGGGGGTCCGGGCGGTCCGGGGGTCCGGGCTCCGGGAGGGCGGTGCCGGAGAGACCGGTCGGCGCACCGTGCATCCAGCGCGCAGCCAGGAGATAGTTGCACGGCGCAACCGATACGCCGACCAGGAACCGGTCGAACGTCGACCATCCGATCCCAACTCACGAGGATGTCCCCCGTGCGTCGACTCTTCGATGGCCTGGCCGCCCTGGTCTCCCGCCGCCCCGTCATCACGGTGCTCCTGGTCGTGCTCGTGACCGGCGTCCTCGGCTCCTTCGCCGGCCAGGGGGTGCAGGAGGACGGCGTCGCCGTCGACAACGAGCTCTCCGACGCGCTGGCCACCATCGACGAGACCTTCGGGGACCCTCAGTCGGTCCTGCAGATCGTGGTCCAGAGCACCGACGGTCGGGACGTCCGCAACGCTGACACGCTCCGGGCCAGCCTCGACATCCAGACAGCGATCCAGGACAGCCCACTTGCTGACACCCTCGTCGCCGATGGTCAGCAGCCGCCGATCGCCTCCTTCCTCGGTGCTGCCGAGGCCGGCATCGGGATGGCGGGCGTGGACCCGGCGCTGCTCGATGACGACGCGGTGCGTGAGTTCCAGGCGCAGGCTCTTGAGATGCTCCCGCCCCAGGTGGCCGGGCTGTTCGAGGGCCTCGTCGGCGACGGGGACCCGCCGACCGTGGGCCTCATCCTGGTGTTCCAGGACACGGGTGGTCTCGACGACGCCGAGGTCGCGGACCTGCAGCGTGAGTTGGCCACCGTCATCAGCGACGTCGAGGTGGCCGACAGCGTCGCGGTCGACCCCTTCTCCTTCGGCCTGCTGCTCACCTCCGGGGACCCGGGGCCGGAGATCGGTCGCCTGTTCGGCACGGCGTTCCTGATCATCCTGATCGTGCTGTTCTTCGTCTACTGG
>PWEU01000168.1 GCA_003554005.1 Nitriliruptoraceae bacterium | reverse complement strand
GCCGACAGGGCGCCGCAGCAGGGCGGCGCGGGCTCGAAGCGTGGCCGGTAGCCGACCCCGGCGAGCACCTGCGCGGTGGCCTGATGGACGTCGCGGAACAGCCCGTCCATCACGCAGCCCCGGAACAGGAAGGCATCCCCCCGCACCGGCGCACCCGGGGGTGGCAACCGGTAGCTGCGCAGGGTGTCGGCCAGCGCCACGCGCTGCGCCGGTCTGAGGCGTGCCGGCAGCAACCGGTCCGCACGCACCGCCTGGGCGAGGGCGAGCAGGATCCCACCGATGCGCATCAGGCTGCGGCGGACCAGGGCGGCGAAGAGCAGCCGCTGGGCGAGGCCTTCGGGGCCGCGGGGGGGCTGCCGCTCCGTGATCTCCGCTCTGGCCGTCTCCATCAGCGAGCCGAACTCCACCAGCGACGGGCAGACCGTCTCGCACGCCCGGCACTGCACGCAGGTCTCCAGGGAGTCGACCACGTCCGGGTCGTCGATGGCGAGCTCACCCTCCTCGACCAGTCGCATGGCCAGGATGCGGCCGCGGGGACCGTGCTCCTCGAGGTGGGTCGCCTCGTAGGTCGGGCACGAGGACAGGCAGAAGCCGCACTGCACGCAGGCAGCGAGCTGATCGGCGTCGAAGATCGACATGGGCTCTGGTTGGCTCATCGGGGCTGCCTGACATCGAACATGATCTGCTGGGGGTCGAGGGCGGCGCGCACCCGCTCGGTCATCGGATCGACCGGCGGGGGACGCATCGGCAGCGTCGTCGCGCCGGCGTCCAGCACCAGCAGACTCCCGCCGAGCTCAGCTGCCCGTGCCCCCGCGGCCGCGAGGGCATCAGGGTCGCCGTCGAGCAGGCACACGCCGACCCCTGCGAAACCGGCGTGCGGGATCCCGGCTGCCTGCGCCCACGAGGTCAGCTCCGCCAGGCGGCCCGGGTCGACGGCAGCGCGCGCCGTCGTGGGCAGCGTCGGAGGATCGGCGGAGCGCAGACCGACGGCCGCGGCCTGGGCCACGACGTCGTCGGGGTGCTCCTCGAGCCGGACGAACGTCCCCTCCCCCGTGCTGACGACGGCTGCCGGCCGGTAGAGGTCGGCCAGGACCAGCGACGCGGGCCGTTCGCTGGTGAACCACGCGCTCGCGGTCGGGATCGGGCGGAGCTTGAGTGTCACCTCCGCGATCACCCCGAGGGTGCCCCAGGAGCCGGTCGCCAGACGGCACAGGTCGTAGCCGGTGACGTCCTTGACCGTCACCCCACCGGCGGTGACCACCCGTGCGTCGGCGGTGACCAGACGCACCCTGAGCACCCAGTCGCGCACGCGTCCGGCTTGGAGCTGGCGAGGGCCTGCCAGCGCGGTGGCCAGCCGTCCACCCACCGTGGAGCCATGACCGGCCAGGGGCTCGATCGGGCACTCCTGCCCGTGGGTGGCCAACAGCGCGGACAGTTCCTCGACCGGGGTACCCGCCCGTACCGTGATCACCAGGTCCTCGGGCCGGTGGTCGACCACCCCGGTGAGCTCCGCGGTGGACAGCACCTCGGCATCGGTCAACGGCAGACGGTCGACCACGCTGCCGCCACCGCGGATCACCAGCCGACCCCGGGCGGCCCGGGCGGCCTCGATGGTCTCCACGATCGGCGCGAGGTCGGTCGTCATCGTCGTCGCGTCGCTCATACCCACGCACCTTCCGGCACCATGCTGGCCTCCAGACATCCGACCGTGGTGGGCAGGACCTTGTCCGGGTTGGCCAGGCCCGAGGGCTCGATGGCTCGGCGGACGGCCTGCTGCACGGCCAGGTCGTCGGCGGTGTAGATCTGGGACAGGAAGTCGCGCTTCTCGATGCCGACACCGTGCTCACCGGTCAGGGTGCCGTCCAGCGCCAGCGCCGTGGTCACGATGTCGTGGCCGGCGGCGAAGACCCGGTCGAGCACGCCCTCCTCGCGCCGGTCGAAGAGGACGAAGGGGGGGAGGTTGCCGTCGCCGGCGTGGACGACGGTCAGGATGACCAGGTCCTCGCGCTCACTGATCGCGACCACGGCATCGAGCATCTCGCCGAGCCGGGAGCGCGGCACCACCACGTCCTGCAGGAAGAAGTCCGGCGCCGTCTTGGCGATCGCACCCGCGACGGCCTTGCGGCCCTTCCAGATGCGGGCTCGCTGGTCGGCGTCAGCGGCCCGTACCACCTCGGTGGCGCCGTGCTCGGTGGCCAGCCGCTCGGCGGTGTCGACGCCGGCACTGACCCCGGCGCTCAGCCCCTCGTACTCGAGCAGCAGCACGGCGGCGGCGTCGGTGGGGTAGCCCGCTTGCGCGTAGTCCTCCACCAGGGCGATGGCCCGGGCATCCATCAACTCGACCGCGTCGGGGAGCCGGTCGGAGGTCACCAGCGCGCCGACGGTCGCCGCGGCGGCTTCCAGGGTGTCGAAACCGGCGAGCAGGGTGCCGACGGCCGGTGGTGCGGGCAGCAGGCGCAGCCACGCGCCGATCACGATCCCGAGGGTGCCCTCACCGCCGACGCTCACACCGCGCAGGTCCAGGCCGGCCTGCTCGGGCAGGCGACCGTCGAGCAGGTGCACCTCGCCGTCGGTGTCCATCAGCTCGACGGCCAGCACGTGTTGGCTCATCACCCCGTAGGTGAGCACGTGGATCCCACCGGCGTTGGTGGCGACGTTGCCGCCGAGGGTGGCGGCGATCTGGCTCGCGGGGTCGGGAGCGAAACGCAAGCCCTCGGCCGCGGCGGCCCGGCCGAGCCGGGCGTTGACCAGGCCCGGTTCCACGTGGGCGCGGCGGTTGGCAACGTCGAGCTCCAGCAGCCGGTCCATGCGCGCGACGCTGATCACCAGCGGCCGGACCCCGGCGACCCCCGTCGGCGTCGCACCACCGGCCAACCCGGTCCCGGCGGCCCGTGGGGTGTAGGGCACGCCGTGGTCACGGCAGGCCCTGAGCACCGCTGCGAGCTCCTCCCGGGTGCGCGGCAGGGCGATGGCCAGCGGATCGGCGTTGAGGAAGGACGCATCGCGCCGGTAGGTCGCCCGCGACAGGACGGAGGTCTTCAGGCCGTCATCGCCGAGGACCCCGTGGAGGTCGGACAGCAGCGCGGACTCCGCTGCGGTGGGCGGGACGTTGCGTCGGGTGCCGGTTGCCGTTGCAGGATCCATCAACGCTCCTGAGGTGATGCGGTGGCACCCGGCAGCCGTCGCACCAGGTACTCGGCGAGGTGGAGCACCTCCACCTCCCGACCCGAGGCGTGCACGCCACCACGCAGGTGCAGGATGCAGCCCGGGTTGTCGGTTATCAAAACCGACGATGCCGTCTGGTCGACGCAGCCGAGCTTGCGGTCGAGGATGCCCGCCGACAGCTCGGGGTTGCGCACCGAGGTGGACCCGCCGAAACCGCAGCACTCGCTGGCCTCCGGCAGCGGCACCACCGGCACGCCCGCGACGTCGCGGAGGAAGGCCTCGATCGCATCGGTGCGACCGAGGGTGTTGGAGGCCTGGCAGAACCGGTGCACGGTCACCGGGGTGCGGTCGCCGTCGTCGAGGCTGCCGGCGGGCAGACGCCCGGGACCGCTGGTCAGGTAGCTGATCAGGTCGTAGGTCCGCCCGGCGAGCTCCTGGGCGCGCTCGACCTCGGCGAGATCGTCGCGCAGAAGGTACGGGGCGTCGTGACCGAGCATCGCCAGGCAGGACGATGCGGGCGTGACCACGTCCGCGCCATCAGCCAGCGCCTCCATGGTCTGGCGCACCATCGACTTCGCCGTGTCCTGTTCCCCGCTGTCGTAGGCCGGCAGGCCGCAGCAGTGCTGGTCGCGGGGGACGGTGACCTGCGCCCCCGCTGCCCGCAGCAGCTTGGCGGCCGCGATGGGGATGTCGGGTGCCATGCGATCCGACACGCACTGCAGGAACAGCTGCACCTTGCGGCCCGCCAGGGGCTGATCGGCGAGCCGCGGTGGCTCCTCCAGACGCCCCCGCCGCAGCGTGTCGCGGGCCGGGCGTGGCGGGACGGCCGGAGGGGTACGCCAGCCGATGCGCTCCGCCAGCGGACCGCGTGCGGTCAGCGCCGAGGGCAGCGCGGTCACCCCGCCACGACGCACGGGTGTGGTCGCCACGCCGACGGCCCGCATGCCGAGGTCCACGAGCCGGGGGTGCTGGAAGGCCCGCAAGGCGAGCCGCGTCACCCTCCCCGCGTTGCCGGCCTCACCGGCCCTGGCGACGTTCTCGCGGACCTCCAGGATCTGGACGGGCAGCGGGATGTCCACCGGGCACACCGTGGCGCAGGCGCCGCAGGACACGCACAACGACTGGGGGCCGGCTGCTGCCTCGATGCCGTGGTGGAAGCTGGTGTTGACCAGCCCGATCGCACCGGTGTAGACGTGACCGAAGGCGTGCCCGCCCACCACGCCGTAGGGCGGGCAGACGTCCGCGCAGGCACCGCAGCGGATACAGCGCAGCGCGGCGGCCACGTCCGGGTCCTCTGCCATCGCGGTCCGGCCGTTGTCCAGCAGGATGATCAGCTGCTCCTGACCCGGACGGGGTCCGGTCAGGAAGTTGGTGTAGACGGTGATGGGCTGGCCCGTCGCGGACCGGCCGAGCAGGCGCACCTGCTTCATCGCATCGGCGTAGGTCGGGATGAGCTTCTCGATCCCGGCGGTCACCACGTGCAGCTTGGGTAGCGCCACCGACATGCGGTTGTTGCCCTCGTTGCACACCAGCATGATCGAGCCGCCCTCGGCGATGAGCGCGTTGGCACCGGACAACCCGACGCTGCTGGCGAGGAACCGCTCACGCAGCTCCGTGCGGGCGACCTTGACCATCCGGTCGATGTCGTCGGGCGGGAAGGGCCTTTTCAGCACCCGCTCGAACAGCTCGGCGATGACCTCCTTGCGCTTGTGGATCGCCGGCATGACCAGGTGCGAAGGCGTCTCCGCCGCCAACTGCAGGATCCACTCCCCGAGGTCGGTCTCCACCGGGGGGATGCCCGCGGCCTCGAGGTGACCGTTGAGCCCGATCTCCTCGGAGACCATCGACTTGCCCTTGACCATCAGGTCCGCGCCGGCGGCCTGCATCCGCGCGGTGATCAGCGCGTTGGCCTCGCCAGGTGTGGCGACGCGGACCACCTCGGCGCCGGCAGCGGTGGCGTTGTCGGTGAAGCTGTCGAGGTGGTGCTCCCAGTCGGCCAGCACCCCGTCCTTGATGGCGGCGAGTTCGGCGCGCAGCTCATCGAAGCTGCGCCCCTCCTGCGCCTCGAGGTCGGCGATGGCCGCGTCGCGGCTGTCCCGCCACCCGCGCTGGAAGGCGGTGAGCCCCCCACGCACGTCCGGGTCGGCCAGGGCGGTCGCGTAGCGCTCGTCGAAGGACCGGAGTTCGCTCATGATGTCGACTCCTCAGCCGCAGCGTCGGCGCCGGTGAGGACGAGCACGTCCACCTCGTCGGGCCCCTGGACGCCGATGGTCAGGCTGCGTTCGATGTCGGCGGTGCGTGACGGGCCCGTCATCAGGGACGCGAACCCGGCCTGCCCGCCCCGTGGGGCGAGCCAGGCGGCCGCATCCTCGAGCCGGTCGACCACGTCGTCAGCGGCCACGACCTGCAGCAGACGCTGGCACAGCATCGTGACCACGCGGTCCCGCAGCTCGTGCTCGGAGACCAGCACGCTGCCGGTCTCGGCCACCGCCATCGCCCCCGCCACGATCGCCACGGGGACGTCGGCGACGTCGGCCGCCGGGTCGTCCTCACCGGGGACGACCACCGTGCGGCCGTGGCCCTCGAGCATCGCCGCCAGGGACGGGAGTGCGGCGTGCAGGCTCGGCGCGATGGCCACCCGCTGACCGAGGCTGGCGGCATGGGCCGCCACCTCCTCCCACCCGGCGACCTCCTGGTAGGTACTCGCGGCCGCCTCGACCTTGGTGCGCAGCAGCGTTCGCTGCGCACCGTCGGCGCCCGCACCGGTCTGCGTGACGGCTGAGCTCATGATGCGTCCTCACCGGATCGCGATCCCTTGCGGGGATCGTCCTCGGTCGCCGATGGCGCTTCCACCGCTGGCGCCAGCTTGCGTTCCCGGACCGCCGCGACGATCAGTGCGACGGCGATCGCCAGGATGAGACCGAGCATCACGGTGCCGGCGTTGGCACCGACACCCCACACCAGCAGGTAGGAGAAGGTCCCGGCTGCCAGCAGGTAGTAGGCGCAGGGGATGGCGACCTTGCGCATCAGATCGCCCTCGCGTCCCACCAGTCCGACCGTCGCCGCTGCGGCCACCACGTTGTGCACGGTGAGCATGTTGCCGGCGGCCCCTCCGACGGCTTGCGCCGCGACCACGGGCACGGTGGCAACGCCGATGCCCTCGGCGGTGGCGAACTGGAACTGGGCGAACATGATGTTGCTGATGGTGTTGGAGCCGGCGGCGAAGGCGCCGAGCGCTCCCACCACGGGTGCGACCAGCGGCCAGGCCGAACCGACCGCGGTGGCCGCGCCCTCGGCGAGGGTGAGCGGCATGGAGGCCAGGTCACCGGTGGAGAAGTCGGTGCCGGAGTTGATGAAGATCCGCACCAGTGGCACGGCGATCAGCATCGCCGGCGCGGCCTTGACGATCTGCTTGCCCGCGGTCTTCCAGGCCAGCGCGATCTCCGAGCCCCGCATGCGGTGCAGGGGGTAGCTGACCAGCACGGCCATGAGGAACACGAACCCTGGCAGGTAGAGGAACTGGAACCCGGCGTTCAGCCCCTGGCCGAAGATGTTCTCCCAGGTGGGGTTGACGGCCTGCAGGGCGGACTGGATACCGAGCTCCGGGATGCGGGTGATGACCAGGATGGCGGCGAGCACGCCGTAGGGCGCCCATGCGCGGGCGGTGCTGATGACCTGACGGGGTGCGGCGTCGTCCGGGCTGAGGTCACCCATCCAGTTGTCCAACCAGCTCTCCCGCGGGGCGAAGTCCCAGGGCTCCTTGGGCTGCAGGAAGCCCTTGCGGGTGGCGGTGATGACGATGGCCAAGCCGATCAGCCCACCGAACAGCGAGGGGAACTCCGGGCCCAGCAGCCACGCGGTCAACCAGTAGGGCACGATCATGGCGGCTGCGGCGAACAGCGCGAAGGGCCAGATCGCCAGGCCCTCGCTGAAGCGCTTGTTCGGGCCGAAGAACCTGGTCAGCAGGCTGACCATGAACAGCGGGACGAGCAGGCCGACCACGCCGTGGACGGTGGCAGCGGCCAGGGCCACCTCGCCGAGGTAGCCGTCGAGGGTGCCGCCACCGGCGACGATGGCGTCCTCTGCTGCGGTCCCGCTGAGGCCGTTGTTGACGCCGATGATGATGGGGGTTCCGAGCGCCCCGAAGGTCACCGGCGTGGACTGGATGATCAGCCCACACATCACCGCGGCCATGGCGGGGAAACCGAGGGCGAGCAACAGCGGCGCGGCGACCGCCGCGGGTGTCCCGAAGCCCGACGCGCCCTCGATGAAGGAGCCGAACAACCACGCGATGATCACCGCCTGGACGCGCCGGTCCGGGCTGATGCGGGTGAAGCCCGCCCTGATCGAGGCCATCGCACCGGAGGCGTTCAGCGTGGCCAGCAGCAGCAGCGCACCGAACACGATGTAGAGGATGTCGAGGGAGATCCCGAGCCCCTCGATCACCGAGGCGGCGATCGCGATCGGCTCCACGTCCCACACCAGCCACGCGACCAGCGCGGTGACGACGAACCCGACCGCCATCCCGTCCCGGGCGGGCCATCGGAAGCCGACCATGAG
>PWEU01000146.1 GCA_003554005.1 Nitriliruptoraceae bacterium | reverse complement strand
TCGGCGGGGGCGAGGTTGACGACCACCCGTTCCCCGGGCCACCGCAGCCCGTGGCGTTGGATGGCGGTGCGGACCCGCTCACCGGCCTCGCGCACCGCCGCATCGGGCAGGCCCACCAGCTTGAGCACCGGCAGCCCCGGACTGCACGTGGCCTCGACCCGGACCTCCAGGGGCCGCAGCCCGACCAGGGCGACCCCGCGCACGACCGCGAGTCCGCGCACCACGATCAGCCCAACCCGACGATGTGGGTCAGCCGGGGGCGACGGCCGACATCGATCGCGACCAGGTCCAGGCGGACGCTCGCGAACCGTCCACCCTGTTCACGCAGGAACGCTGCGGTCAACGCACGCAGCTTCCGGTGCTTGCGGTGATCGAGGGCTGCGACCGCGCCACCGAACCGGTCGGCGTCGCGGCGCGTCTTGACCTCGCACACGACCAGGGTGCCCCGCGTCGGATCCACGGCCACCAGATCGAGTTCGCCCCGCAGGGCACCATCGGCGACCCGCCAGTTCCGAGCCAGCCCCTGGAGCCGGTCGTCCCGACCCAGGTGGCGGGCGGCGAGGGCCTCGCCCGCCCGTCCGAGGGCTCCATGCGCCGCGAGCGCGTCGCGCTCGGCCTCGGTCAGCGTCACCTGGTGTGCGGTCGTGGTGTCCATGACCGCACGCTACGCAGCGGACGTCCACTCCTTCGATCGGGTCGCCTCCAGCCTGTGGACAACCACAGTGCCGGGGGTCAGATGACGCCGAAGCCCCACAGCAGCCCTGCGCCGAGCACCACGACGGCGGCGACCAGCATCCAGATGTCGTTGTTCTTGTCGTCCCGGTACCTGCGGGTCGCGTCGAAGCCCACTCGGTCCACCTCCAGCCGGTCACTCGTCGAGGAAGTCGGCCACCTCGGTCTCGTCGTGGATCAGTTCCTCCACGTTCACGTCGCGGAAGGTCAGCCCCCGGACCTGCTTGAGGAAGCGCGCCGGACGGAACATGTCCCACACCCACGCGTCCTTGAGCCGGAGCTCGAACCACAGGTCGTCGCCGTCGTGGGGCGTCACCTCCACCTCGTTGCACAGGTAGAAGCGTCGCTCGGTCTCCACCACGAAACGGTAGAGACGGACCACGTCGCGGTACTCGCGGTAGAGCGACAGCTCCAGGTCGGTCTCGTACGCGTCGAGTTCCTCAGGGTTCACGGACCGCCTCCAGCCCGGTGTCGGCGCGACCGGTCGGCTCGCACCGTCCTCCGGGGCCGCTGCTGAGGGTAGCGACGGGTCCGCCGCTACGGTCCGCCCATGACCACCGCCCGCGCCTCCAACCGACGCCGCCGTGACCGCGGCCCCGACGCGGCGATCGAGGCCGAGCTCCTCGCCGAAGGGCTGGTGGTCGCCGGCCTCGACGAGGGGGGCCGGGGAGCGTGGGCAGGTCCCCTGACGGTAGGCGCCGCCATCCTGGACCTGTCCGCGGTGCCCGTCGGGCTCCGGGACTCCAAGCAGCTGCGGCCCGAGCGCCGGCAGGTGCTCGATCGGTCGTTGCGGGACGGCGCCGAGGTCGCCACCGGAGAAGTAGCGCACACCGAGCTCGACCGGATCGGGCTGGTCGCGGCGTTGCGGCTCGCCGCCGGTCGAGCGGTGGCGGCGCTACCTCGACGTCCGGATGTGGTGCTGATCGACGGCTCCGTGGACCTGCTCGACGGTGCGGGCTACCGGACCCGGCTCCTGATCGGCGGCGACGATCGCAGCTGCTCGATCGCGGCGGCCTCGATCGTGGCCAAGGTGCACCGCGACCAGTGGATGATCGACCAGGACCCCAGCCACCGCCCCTATGGCTTCGCGGCCAACAAGGGCTACCCGTCGCCACACCATCGAGCGGCGCTCGCCGAGCACGGGCCGTGCGAGCTCCACCGACGCAGCTGGCAACCGATCCGGGACCTGCTCGCCCCGCGCCAACTCGACCTCGACGGCCTAGGACGGGCTACGGGAGGGAGCTGAGCGTGTAGACCTCGGCGGGGACGGCGATGGCCGCGGTCCCGCCCGGATCGGCGACAGCCGCGGTCTCACCACGATCAGCGATGGCCCCGGTCTCGCCGCGCTCAGCGATGGCCCCGGTCTCGGCGAGCTCGTGCTCCACACCGGTCAGCAGGCTGGCGTTGCCGAAGGGCCAGATGATCGCGTACGAGCGACCTACCACCTTGTCCTCCGGGACGAACCCGAGGCTGCGGCGCGAGTCCGAGGAGTTCGGCCGGTTGTCGCCCAGGAAGAACAGCGATCCTTCGGGCACGATCACGGGCCCGTAGTCCGAGGGGTCGTCGAACACCACGTAGGGCTCGTCGATAGGCACACCGTTCACGCTGACGATGCCCTCGCGGATCAGGATCTCGTCGCCTGGCAGGCCGATCACTCGCTTGACGAAGTCCCGGGCGTTGGCGGGCACCACCCCCAGGAACTGCCCGACGATCCGCACCAGGCGTTCCCCGGTGGTGTCCTCCAGGGCGCGGGCGACGAGGCTCTCACCCTCGAACACGACGATCTCACCGCGGACAGGCTCACGGAAGCGGTAGGTGATCTTCTCCACGATCATGCGGTCGTTGACGCTGAGCGTGGGTTCCATGGAGCTTGAGGGGATGTAGAACACCTGGACGACGAAGGTGCGCAGCAGGAACGCGAGCAGGAGCGCGACGGCCAGCAGCATCGGCAGCTCGCGGAGGAAGGAACTGGAGCCCGACGCCCGCCGACGGGACGGGCGCGGGGACGGGGACGCGCCGCCGCCTGCCTCGCCGACCGGGTCCCTGGCACCGGGGACATCGGGCTGCGCAGCGGCGGCGGATGACCCTCCCGGGAACATGGGCGCGTTCGTGTCGGTGTCGGCGTGCGGCCGGTCCGCCGGCGATGCTGGGGGCTCGGGCGGCCGCGCGGACCGCGGCGCCGGGGGCTCGGGCGGCCGCGCGGACCGCGGCGCCGGGCCGAAGAGCCGGTCGTCGGGGTCGCGGGCCCCGTCACGTTCTGCCATACCGCCACCCTATCGCGGGCCGAACGAGGGCCGGCCGGGCAGGGCCCGGCCGGGGGGGGAGGTGACCGGCTACTCAGCCGGTCAGGTCGCGCTTCTCCTTGATGCGCGCCGACTTGCCGACGCGGTCGCGCAGGTAGTAGAGCTTGGCGCGACGCACCTTGCCGCGGCGGACCACATCGATGGATTCGATCACCGGGCTGTGGACCGGGAAGGTGCGCTCGACCCCGACACCGAAGCTGACCTTGCGCACGGTGAAGGTCTCGCGCAGGCCACCGCCCTTGCGTGCGATGACGACGCCCTCGAAGACCTGGATCCGCGAGCGGGTGCCCTCGACGACGCGGACGTTGACCTTGACGGTGTCGCCCGGACGGAAGTCCGGGACGTCGTCGCGCATGCGCGACTGCTCGACGATGTCGACCTTGTTCATCGGGCTGCCTTCGTGGGCTGAGGTGGGAGGCGCATGGCCCCGGACGGGGGTGGGAGCGCCGGTCGGCGGACAGGTGCCACGGCGGACCGCGTCCCCGGGACCGAGAGGTCGATCGCTACATGGCGGGCACGCGGGGCGCGCACAGGTCGGTGAGGATACGGTGCCGGCGCCCGGGGGGTCAACCGGAGAGGTCCGGCCGCCACCCTGGTGACGGACGGCGCCCAGGGCTGTCGCAACGAACGCTAGCCACGGTCGTGCTCCTCGAGCCGGTCGAGTAGGTCCGGACGCCGCTCGGTGGTCAGGTCCAACGCCCGGGCGTGCCGCCACCGGTCGACCGCCCCGTGATCGCCGGAGGTGAGGACCTCCGGAACCCCGATCCCGCGGACCGTCGGCGGCCGCGTGTACTGCGGGTACTCGAGGAGGCCCGAGGTGAACGACTCGTCCTCCGGCGATGCCTGGTTGCCGACCACCCCTGGCACGAGCCGGGTGACGGCCTCGATGACCGCGGCCGCCGCCACCTCGCCACCGAACAGCACGTAGTCCCCGATCGAGACCTCATCGGTTGCCACCAGCTCGTGCACCCGCTCGTCGATCCCCTCGTAGCGACCGCACAGCAGCACGAGCCGATCCTCGGCCGCGAGCTCGCTGGCCAACTCCTGGGTCAGAGGGCGACCGCGAGGTGTCAGCAGGATCGTCCGTGGGCGGTCACCACCGGCGGTCAGCGGCTCGCCCGGAACCTCGCCCCGCACCGTGCGGCCACGGGTCACCTCGGCGTCCAGGTCGTTCCACACCGCCTCGCAGGCGTCGATCCACACATCCGCGCGCATGACCATCCCGGCGCCCCCGCCGTAGGGGGCGTCGTCCACGCTGCGGTGCCGATCGGTGGTCCAGTCGCGGAGGTCGTGGACCCGCACGTCCAGGACGTCGTCGGCGATCGCGCGGCCGAGCAGCGAGGTGGTCAGTGGCCCCTCGAACCAGCCCGGGAAGATCGTGAGCACGTCGATCCGCACGCCGCTCACCCCGGTTCGGGGGCGTCGGGCGGCACGACGTCGGGCTCGCCGTCGAGCAGGCCGTCGGGCGGATCGACGACCAGGACCAGCGCGCCGTCCTCCTCCTCGACCACCTCGGCGAACTCCTCGGCCGCCGGCAGGAGCCAGGAGCCACCGTCGCGGGCCCCCTCCAACAGGTCGTAACCGGCCGCCTCGGGCAGCTCGATCAGCGCCGAGACCTCGCCGAGGTCCCGGCCGTCGACGTGGCGGACACGCAGGCCGACCAGCTCGTGGGCGTAGTAGACGTCGCTGTCCTCGAGGTCGACGGGTGGACCGAGGACCTCGCGGCCACGCAGCCGTTCGGCGGCGTTGCGGTCACCGACCCCCTCGAAGCCGAGCAGCAGGCGCCCCTGGTGGGGCCGACTCGCCGTGATGACCCGGCGCGTGTCGCCGACCACCCCCTCGGTGCCGACGCCGAACCGCCCGGGGACGTCGGACAGCGGATGGACGACGACCTCGCCGCGGACCCCGTGGGCCTTGACGACGCGCCCGATCAGGACGGTGGCGGCGTCGTCTGCCGGCTCCACGGGTGCCTCCCGGGCGTCCCTCAGTCGATGATCTCGACGGTGACGTTCTCGTCGTCGAGAGCGCCCGCGGCCTTGACCAGGGTGCGGATGGCCTTGGCGGTGCGGCCCCGCTTGCCGATCACCTTGCCGAGGTCCTCCTCGTGGACGTGCAGCTCGAGGACGGTCTCACGGTCGTCCTCGTCCGCCTCGATGCGGACCTCGTCGGGATGGTCGACGAGCTGCTTGGCGACGAACTCCAGGACGTCTTCGGACCTCACTGGTCACCCCCGCCCTCGGCCGCCTCGGCAGCCTTCGCCTTGGCCTTCTTGGAGAGCTTCTCCTTGGGCTCGGTGGCGGTGCGGTCGCGCTTGGGAGCATCACCGGGCTTGAACTCCTCCCACACCCCGGTGATGCGCAGGATCTTGCGCACGGGGTCGGTGGGCTGCGCACCGTTCTGCAGCCAGTGCAGCGCCCGCTCGTTGTCGAGCTCGATGCGCGAGGGGTTCTCGAGCGGGTGGTACTGCCCGATGACCTCGATGAAGCGGCCGTCCCGCGGGGAGCGGGCGTCGGCGGCGACGATGCGGTAGTGCGGACGCTTGACGGTGCCCTCGCGGCGGAGGCGCAGCTTGACAGCCATGCTGGTTCCTGACGGTTCTCGGGCGCGCCGTGTGGGCGTCCCGGCGGTGATGACGACCGGTCCCCGTCACGGGCTGTGGTTCCGCGTGGGTGGGCGGACAGCCGGTGGGGCGGGGATCGTCCTGGACGTGGTGGCACGCCGAGGGGAAGTCCCCGGGGCGTGCTGGTGGGCAGGCTACCCCACGGCTCGGCGCATCCCCAGCCGAACGGCCCGACGCCGGCTCAGGCCGGCGGGTCGCCGACCCCGGACCACTCGGCAGGCACGGTGTCGGGCACCTCGACGCGGGTCAGCCGCTCGTCCATCCGCAACAACGCGAGGTTGATGCCGGTACACACCGCCGCCGGGATCATGGCCAGGTCGATCGGGGCGCCGATCGCCGACAGGCCAACCCAGATGGACAGGAAGGTGACCCAGGCCACCCGGCCGGGACGCCACCACCTCGCCGATATCGTTCCCATGGCGCTCCCCCACCCGGACGCTGCGGCTTCCAGGCTTCCTCCACCATAGAACGGGCGAGGACGGGTGGCCACGGTCAGGCGGCACGACAGCGACGATCGGAGCGACCGGCGCCCACCCCCACCGCGCGCTCGGTCGGGGTGTCAGCGCCGCTTGCTGCCCTTGGGAGCGGGTTGCAGGCCCTGGAAACCGCCCATGCCCGCAGGGCCGCCGCCGCCCATCTGCTGCTGGAGCTGCCGGACAGCCGCCGCCTGACCCTTGGCGCCACGCGCGCCCTTCGGCTTGGCCCCCTGCTGCCCCGCCATCTTGGCCGCCGACTTCATCACCTTCTGTACCTCGGCGAACTGCTTGACCAGGCGGTTGACC
Source organism: Nitriliruptoraceae bacterium (assembly GCA_003554005.1). Lineage (GTDB taxonomy): Bacteria > Actinomycetota > Nitriliruptoria > Nitriliruptorales > Nitriliruptoraceae > T1Sed10-7. The sequence goes on along the minus strand of PWEU01000146.1, from coordinate 1,307 downwards.
TCGGTGACGGTGGTCCCGGAGCCGGCGGCGATGCGCTTGCGACGGCGACCGTTGAGCACGCCCTTGGGGTCGCGTCGCTCCTTGGGGGTCATGGAGCGGATGATCGCCTCGACGCGGGCGAACTGCTGGTCGTCGATGTCGACGTCCTTGAGTTGCTTGCTCATGCCCGGCATCATCCCGAGCAGGCCCTGGAGAGGGCCCATGCGCTTGAGCATCTGCAACTGCTCGAGGAAGTCCTCGAGGGTGAAGTCGCCGGAGAGGATGGCCTGCTCGGCCTTGGCGGTCTCCTCCTCGGTGTAGGTCTCCTCGGCCTTCTCGATCAGCGACATCACGTCACCCATACCGAGGATGCGGCCCGCCATGCGGTCGGGGTGGAAGGCCTCGAAGTCCTCCATCCCCTCGCCCACCGAGGCGAACATGATCGGGGCGCCGGTGACCTCGCGGACGCTGAGCGCCGCGCCGCCGCGGGCGTCCCCGTCCAGCTTCGACAGGACGACCCCGTCGAAGCCGACCTGGTCCTGGAAGGCCTTGGCGACGTTGACGGCCTCCTGACCGATCATCGCGTCGATCACGAACAGGGTGCGCACCACGCCACCGTGGGCCCCGACGACCCGCTTGATGTCGGCGGCCTGCTCGAGCAGCACCTCGTCGACGTGCAGCCGACCGGCGGTGTCGACGATGACCGTGTCGCAGCCGGTCTCCTTCGCCTTGGAGATGCCGTCACGCGCGACGGGAACGGGGTCGCCGGAGGTCACCGGCGCGTAGACGTGCACCCCGACCCGCTTGGCGTTGACCTTGAGCTGCTCGACGGCGGCGGGGCGCTGCAGGTCGCAGGCGACCAGCATCGGGTTGCGGCCCTTGCTCTTGAGCAGCTTCGCGAGCTTGCCCGCCGCGGTCGTCTTCCCGGAACCCTGGAGACCCGCCAGCACGATCACCGAGGGCGGTGGCCCCTTCAGGGCCAGCGTCGCCGACTCGCCGCCGAGTGCGCGGGTGAGCTCCGCGTCGACCGCCTTGATGACGGTCTGGGAGGGGTTCAGCGCCTTGGCGACGTCCTCACCGACCAGCTGCTCGCGGAGCCGTGCCAGGATGCCCTTGACGACCTTGAAGTTGACGTCCGCCTCGAGCAGCGCGAGCCGGATCTCCTTCAGCGTGGCATCGACGGTCTTCTCGTCGAGCCGGCCGCGGCCCTTGACCTTGTCGAGGGCCGCCTCGAGCTTGGTGCTGAGGGTGTCGAACACGTCGGGCTCCAGCGGTAGGGACGGTCGGTCTGGCGGTGTGGTGGTGTGGCGGTGTGGCGGTGCGGCGGT